>JAKASB010000037.1:4782-11764 GCA_021828255.1 bacterium
GATTACACGGAAGGCGCAAAGCTGACCGGCGAAGTTTTGATTAACGGGAAAAATATATACGATAAGTCGGTAGATGTAGTGGAATTAAGGAGGGATATAGGCATGGTGTTCCAAAACCCCAATCCGTTCCCAAAATCTATTTTCGATAATATAGCTTTCGGATTAAAAATACACGGCATAAAAAATAAGGATTTTATCGTGGAACGAGTAGAAAAATGTTTGAAATATTCGGGGCTTTACGATGAAGTCAAAGATAAACTGAATAAATCCGCACTTTCTCTTTCCGGCGGACAACAGCAGAGACTCTGCATAGCAAGAGCTATAGCGACCAATCCGTCGATACTCTTAATGGACGAACCGACCGCTTATCTCGACCCTGTTTCGACGAGCATTATATTAGATTTGATAAATTCGTTTAAGAAGTATTATACTATAATAGTCGTAAGCCATAACGTTCAGCAGTCCGGCAGAATTTCCGATTACAGCGGATTTTTTCTGGATGGAGAACTTATAGAATTCGACGAAGCAGTAAATTTCTTTACCAGGCCAAAAGACAAAAGAACGGAGAATTTTGTAACAAGCCGGTATTAAAAATAATAAATTTTTGTTAAAATAAAATATAAATATAATGAAAACTTATATATTAATTTATAAAAAGAGAGGGATTGCCGGTGAATATATTGGATAATGAACTTATGAAGTTAAAGAAAAACGTCGTCGAAATGGGCGATATTGTTAACGGACAGCTTAACAACGCGACGAAGTTTTTATTCGAAAGAGATAAAAACCTTGCCGAAGAAACTATTAAAAACGACCTTAAAGTTAATTTGTTGGAAGTAAGCATTAATGAAAGCTGTATAAAACTTTTGGCGTTGTATCAGCCTGAAGCGGCTGATTTAATGTTTATAACGACTACCATGAAAATAATAACCGACCTTGAAAGAATGGGCGATTTATGCGCTTCCGTCTGTCAGATAGGACTTACACTTACCGACGGAACGGCGTCTTCGGAAGAGTTTAGGGACGCATATTCATATCTGGAAGATGTTGCCGCAAGGGACGGCGAAATGCTTAAAATGGCGATAAAAATGTATGCGGACGGCGTAAAAGAAAATATAGGGCTAAAAGACATTATAATAAAAGACGAAAATGTTATAGATATGCTGTCCCATAAAATTGTCGTAGATATTATAAACGCTTCTGTAAAAAATTTAACTACCTTAGAAAACAATATAACGTATATATTTATTGCCCGAAAATACGAAAGATTTGCAGACCATGCCCAGAAGATTATGGAACTACTGCTCTATATGGAATCGGGCAAAGATTTAAGGAATCTGCCGGAATATTAAAATATTAATATTAACTTAAACCCATTCCAAGAGCGTTATATATGTTTATAACGTCTTCACTCATTATAAGGTTCTGATTTATCAGGTTATATTCAGCGCCGAGCATATCTAACTTATATGTTAAATATGCTATACGATTTGCTATGCCTGTTTTATACTGCACCCTGTAAATATGAAATAATTTAACCGAATAATCGTAATTGTTTTCATAGCTTCTTAAGGTTTGAGAATCTTTTTTGTAATCTGCGAGCGCGCTGTCGGTTTCTCTGAAAGCATTGATTATAGTATTTCTATAGTTAAGTACCGCCTGCCGGTATTGTAACTTAGACCTTTTATAGATACTTATGTTGGTTTTATAATTAAATATAGGCGCTAAAATATTTAAGCCAAAATTCCATACACTATTTGCTTCGGTAATAAAATTATTTAAGCTGAGACTTGCGTAACCGTATTGGCCTGTGAGGTTGAATATCGGAAAAAAATTAGCAAGACTTTCTTTTTTAGCATAGGCATAAGATAAAACGTTATATCCGGCTTCTTTAACGTCCGGTCTTTGGGTTAATATATCGGAAGGTATATTAGGCGGTATCAGCTTAGAATAATTTATATCGTCATAGCCGTTAATATTTTTGGTTTTTGAATTAGTTTTAAATTTAAATTTTTCTGGGAATTTTCCGAGATAATAAGCTAAAGTATTTTTAGTTATATCTTTTAGTTTTATGGAATCGTTTAACTCCGTTTTTAAAATTTCAAGGTTGGTTTTTGCCGTTTCGACAGGTTCTGCATTGATAATTCCATCTTTATATTGAACGTCATAAAGTTCCACTATGTTTTTTTGTGTTTTATACTGTTTTTTTAAATTATTTACCGATTCTTCGAGTGTTATTATCTGAAAATAAGCCTGAGCAACATTGCTTATAAGAGTCAATTTTACGACGTCCGCATCTTCTTGAGAAACAGCAACGTTTGCCTTAGCCTGCTTTACGGCGTTATTAACCTGATTCCATACGTCCAATTCGTAAGAAGCGCTTAATCCTGCTTGATTTAAATTGTAAATGACGGCGGAAGGAGCGCCTGAAGACCCTTTGCCGGAAAATATCGAAGTTTGGTAACCGGGAAGTTTATTTCTCGTGGAGCTAAAACTAAAATTAACGACGGGAAACAAATTAGATTCATTCTGGGAAACGTAAGTTTTGGCGAGCTGAATGTTTTTTACGGCAATAAGATAATTTAAATTGTTTTTGACCGCATCATCGACTAAAATATCAAGCTCTTTATCTTTAAAGTTTTTCCACCAGTCGTTTTTTACGGGAATGTTGCCGGTTTTTACCGCATATTTAAACTTTTGAGGGATTTTAACCTGAATTTTTTTGGGACGACTGAATAGGCTGCATCCGCTCAGAATAAAAATGGAGCCGAAGCTGACGCAAAAGAACAAGAGTAAAATTTTATTTATTTTCATAATATTATTAAAATTTTATTGACTGGGTTTTAATTTTGTTATATTCTAATTATACTGACTATAAAGTCATATTGTCAATCAGTTTTTTTTATTTTAACCGTAAATTTATTAATTCTAAATTGAAATATTTAAATAAAAGGTAATTTTATGATTAAAAGATTTGTAATAGTGTTTCTTATTTTAGCTGTTATATTTGGCGGTATATTCGGATATAAAGCATATAAAGGCTATGAAACTGAGCAGATGATGAAAACAAGAAAATATCCGCCTGCATCCGTTACCGTAGCAGTTTCAAAAATAGGCAACTGGCAGCCTTATATCCATACAATAGGAAACGTAACCGCGGTAAATTCGGTAAACGTAACTACCCAGATTGCCGGACAGGTTAACGGCATATATTTTAAGTCCGGAGAGTTTGTTAGAAAAAATCAAATTTTGGTCACGCTTGACGATTCACTTCAGCTTGCACAATTTAAGCTATATAAATCTCAATTCATAGTCAATAAATTTAATTATTTGCAATATAAAAAAGCTTATAAAAAAAATGCAGTTTCTAAAGCCTCGTATATCCAGATGCTTTCGACCTTAAAACAAAATGAAGCTGAGATAAGCCAGACAGAGGTAACTATAGGATATATGACTATAAGGGCGCCTTTTTCCGGCATAGTAGGAATAAGGGGCTCAAGTTCGGTTAATTTGGGACAGTATATTCAACCGGGGGTTAGCATAATCCCGCTTTATTCTATTAATCCTATTTATGTCGATTTTACGATGCCTCAAAACGATTTGCACAGTTTAAAAATTGGGCAGAAAGTTTTGATAGGGCTTAATTCTTATCAAGGAAAAGTTTTTATCGGCAGAATAAAAGCCATAAGCATAGACGTTAATACCGTTTCCCGCAATATAACGGTAAGGGTCATAGTAAATAACGGTAATATGATTTTAAGACCCGGAATGTTTGTTACCGGAAGGGTTTTTCTTCCTGTTATACATAACGTTGTTACCGTACCGGCAACAGCCCTGACTTATAATCCTTACGGTGATTTTGTTTATGTTGTCGTTAAAGAGAACGGCGTGAGTTATGTTAAAACCGATTACGTTACCGCAGGAGAGCAAAGAAACGGAGTTGTCATTGTATCTAAAGGTTTAAAGCCGGGCGTAACTGTTGTTACGGCAGGTCAGGTTAAGTTGAGAAACGGCGTTCCCATAATCATACGCAAGAACAAAGCCGGGAAGGGGAATTCTAAATGAGATTTACCGATATATTTATTAAACGTCCGGTTCTTGCCGTAGTTATAAGTCTAATAATATTTATTCTTGGCGCAAGGTCTTTATCGGAACTTTCGGTCAGAGAATACCCTAAAGTCAAAGATACGCTTATAACGGTTCAAACGGCATATCCCGGCGCAAACGCCAGCGTCGTGCAGGGATTTATCACTATGCCGCTCGAAAGGGCAATAGCTTCTTCCGAAGGCATAGATTATATGACTTCTACAAGCACTGAGGGTGTGAGTATTATACAGGTTTTTATGCAGTTAAATTTCAATCCTAATGCCGCTCTTGCAGAGGTGCTCTCCCAAGTTAACTCTGTCTTAAACCAGCTTCCAAAGCAGTCCCAGCTTCCGGTTATTACTAAGACAAGTGTAACTAATTTAGCTTATTTATATTTAGCTTTTACGTCCAATTTCTTAACGAGTTCGCAGATGACGGACTATTTGACGAGGGCGGTTCAGCCTAAGGTGCAGGCTGTAAGCGGTGTAGGGCAGGTGCAGATATACGGAAATAAATCCTTTGGAATGCGTATCTGGCTTAATCCTAAAAAAATGGCCGAATTTAATGTTACTCCAATAGATGTTTCTACCGCTCTTGCAAACAATAATTATATTGCCTCTAACGGATATGTCAAAGGAAACTATATACAGGTTAATATATCTGCCGACACGCTCTTAAACAGCGTGAAGCAGTTTAGAAATCTTGTGGTTGCAAATGATGATGGGACATTGATAAAGGTTAAAGATATCGGCACCGTCGAAATGGGTTCGATCAGTTACAATGCCGGAAATATAATGAACGGGAAAAAAGCGGTAGTTATGGGTATATTCACGACCCCTACGGCAAACCCGCTCACGGTAGTGAAAAAACTAAGAAACATGATTCCTTCCTTAAGAAAGCAGCTGCCTGCCCATATGAAACTCAGAGTAGCATACGACAGGACGATTTTTATAAAGAGTTCTATCAACGAAGTAGTAAAGGTGGTAATAGAAGCATTGATAATAGTTATTGTAGTCATATTTTTGTTTCTGGGTTCGGCAAGAAGTGTTATAATTCCTGTCATTGCAATACCGCTGTCTATAATAGGCGACCTGTTTATAATGTATTACCTGCATTATTCTATTAATCTTTTGACTCTGCTTGCTTTTGTTCTTGCCATAGGTTTAGTTGTCGATGACGCTATTATAGTAGTCGAAAACATCAGCAGGCATATAGAAGAAGGGAAAAAACCGGTAGAGGCGGCGCTGATTGCGGCAAGGGAACTTGGAATTCCGATTATAGCCATGTCCACTACTCTTGTGGCGGTCTTTCTGCCTATCGGCTTTATGGGTGGTTTAACCGGCGCATTATTTACGGAATTTGCTTTTTCGCTGGCCGGCGCCGTGCTTATTTCGGGCATACTTGCGTTAACTCTTTCCCCTATGATGTCTTCTAAGTTTTTAAAAGAAAGTATGGGCAAGAAAGGTTTTACACATTTCTTAGACGTTACCTTCGATAAAATAAAGCATATATACTCTAAGCTGCTTCACGGAGTTCTTAATTATAAGCCTGTGGTAGCTTTAGTAATTATAGTAGTTTTAACGGCAGCATATTTTTTATTTATAAGTACGAAAAGCGAACTTGCTCCCACGGAAGACCAGGGCGTTATTTTTGTCTCTGGAACAGCTTCGCCTACCTCGACTTATAAAAATTTAAAATATTATGCCGGACAGATTGGTAAAATCTACGATACGTTTCCGGAGATGGATAGATATTTTATGGCACTGGGAGTATCGGGCAATAATACTTTCATATCGGGAATGATTCTTAAGCCCTGGAGTAAGAGAAATGTTACGCAGATGCAGCTTACCCCTATTGTCCAGCAAAAGTTGAATTCGGTTGCAGGTTTAAAATTAGCTGCATTTGCACTGCCAAGTCTTCCCGGTTCGCAGGGATTACCGGTTATGTTTGTTATTACATCTACCGATAATTATTTAGAAATGAGGAGCGTAGCCTTAAGGCTTATGCAAAAAGCTATGAAGAGCGGTCTGTTTTTATATATGGATAAAGACCTTAAATATGACGAACCGCAGATAAAAATTATAATAAATAAAAATAAGGCTCAGAGTATGGGTATAGATATGCAGGAAATAGGCGATACCCTTTCCACTATGCTTAGCGAAAATTACGTTAACTTTTTTGAGATGAACGGTTACAGTTATAAAGTTATACCGCAGGTAATTCAAAAATACAGGTTTGACCAGAGTCTTTTAAAAAATTATTACGTTGCCGCTTCCAACGGAAATATGGTCCCGCTTTCAAGTTTCATAAGCTTTAAAACCGTTACCGTTCCAGAGTCTTTAAATCAGTTTGACCAGCTTAATTCCATTACTATCTCCGCCATACCTAAAGCAGGTGTTACGGTAGGGCAGGCTTTAAATTACCTTGAAAAAACCTCAAAGTCGGTCTTTCCGAAAGGTTTTTCGTATAATTTTGCGGGACAATCCCGCCAGTTCGTTCAACAAGGTTCGGCTATGATAATAACTTTCTTCTTTTCTTTAATATTTATCTATCTTGTTCTTGCAGCTTTGTTCGATAGTTTTATAGACCCTGTTATTATCCTTATAAGTGTGCCTATGTCTATAACCGGAGCCTTAATATTTTTAAGCCTCGGTTTTGCGACTATTAATATCTATACCGAAGTCGGGCTTGTTACGCTTATAGGTCTCGTCAGCAAGCACGGAATACTTATTACCAGATTTGCAAACGATTTGCAGAAGAAAGGAATAGACAAGCGGAATGCTATAGAACAGGCGGCGGCAATAAGGCTAAGGCCGATATTAATGACCACGGCCGCAATGGTTTTCGGCGTAGTGCCGCTTTTAATAGCTACCGGCGCAGGAGCCGTCAGCAGGTT
>JAKASB010000037.1:11864-13761 GCA_021828255.1 bacterium
ATAGCATAAGCTATGTCGGCTAGAAGGTTGCCGATAAGCGTAAGTACTGCTCCTATTACCAATATTCCCATAATGGTGGGATAGTCGCGGGCGAGAACGCTCTGGTAAAAAAGTCTTCCCATTCCATTTATATCGAATATCGTTTCTATTATTACGCTTCCGCCTATGAGTCCGGGAATGCTTAAACCCAGTATCGTTATGAAAGGTATTAAGGCATTTTTTATTGCATGTTTATAGATGACCGTTCGCTCCTTTAATCCTTTTGCCCTTGCGGTCATAATATAATCCTGCCTGTAAACTTCAAGCATATTCCCCTTTAAATATCTCGAAAGACCGGCTATGCCGCCAAATCCGGCAACAAACACCGGCATTATGAGATGTTTTGCAATATCTATTATTTGTTCCGGCGGTGAAAGAAAATTATAGCCTATGGAAGTTATTCCGCCGATAGGCAAAATGTGCAAATCTATTCCAAAAAATATAATAAGCAGAAGAGCAACCCAGAAAGAAGGCGCCGCAAAGCCTATAAATACCAAAACGGTGGTAATTTTATCGAAAAGAGAATCATGTTTCACCGCCGACAGCACGCCCACCGGGATGGAAAATAAAAATATAAATATCATAGCAAAAGAATTGATAATAATCGTGATGCCGATAGTTCTTTTAATTTCCGTTATTACGAGCTCATGGTTTGCCGTAAACGAAACCCCGAAGTTTAGCGTTATTATTCTTTTAAGCCAGTCAAAATACTGAGTCAAAAGAGGCTTATTTAAGCCGTACAACTTTGTAAGCATCAGCCTCGAAGATGCCGACACCTTCGGATTTAAACCTAATTGTTCGGTCAAAGGATTTCCTGGGGCAAGATGAATAACAAAAAAAGATATTAACGTGATACCTATTAGAATCGGTATCATAAATAAAATTCTTTTGGCTATATATATTCCCATAACGGTATCTAACTTCAGTGAAATTTAAATAAATTATTTTATAAAAATATATTATATATTATAATGTTCCTTAATTAATATTAAAATTTTATATCCTAAAGTTTATGAATGAAATCATTGACGCTTTTAAAAAAAATAAACTTGCCTTAATTTCTTTGATTTTTATATTGCTTATTATAATAACGGCTGTATTTGCGCCTTATATATCTCCGTATAATCCCGATAAAATTGACGTAAACGCAATCTTACAGCCGCCCAGCCTTTCTCATCTGCTTGGAACGGACCAACTGGGAAGAGATGTCTTATCAAGGCTTATTTACGGCAGCAGGATTTCAATAGAAGTTGGTTTTATTGCCGTTTCTCTGTCTTTGTTAATTGGAATTTTTATAGGAGCATATGCAGGCTATTATGGAGGTATAATGGACAGTATCTTAATGAGATTCGTGGACATTATGCTTACGTTTCCTTCTTTTTTCTTAATTCTTGCAATAAGCGCGATACTAAAACCGTCTATTATTAATATAATGATAATTATAGGCTTGACTTCATGGATGGGAATAGCAAGAATTATAAGAGCGGAATTTATGCAGAACAGTGAAAAAGACTATGTTCTTGCGGCAAAGGCGGCAGGCGCTTCCGATTCCTATATTATGTTTTTTGAAATTCTGCCGAATACTATTGCGCCGATTTTAGTTTCGGCAACGCTTGGAGTAGCGATGGCAATTCTTATTCAGGCATCTCTTGCCTTTCTGGGAATCGGCATAACGCCTCCTACGCCAAGTTGGGGCGGAATGCTGTCGAGGGGAAAAACCTATATAATGGTAGCATGGTGGCTTACGCTTTTTCCTGGAATTGCAATATTATTGACGGTGCTGAGCTTTAACCTTATAGGGGAAGCCGTAAGGAATGCATTAGACCCGAGATATTCGAGCGAAAGATGAATCCCGGTA
>JAKASB010000038.1 GCA_021828255.1 bacterium
TTAATAATTGATCAAGTTTATTTTACCAGTAAACATCATCTTTCTTCACGTAAAAGAATTTTACCTAACAGTTTTAAAACGGATTGCTTTTGTTCCTTAAATGCGTTTACCGCCTGCCAGCGGAAATCCATATACCGGTGTGCAAGCCTGTTTCTTTGAATTGCAAGTTTTGATAATGCGTCTTGGTCTTTTTCGTCAAAGTCGAATATCTTAGAACATTTTTTAACCGCTTCAGCATAATTTTCGGCAAGAATTCCCTCTTGTGTAATTATAGTTCCGCATAATTCAATAAACGCCGTAAGGATATTTTCCACAGTCCTGTCTATTAATTTCTGCAATTTCTTGTCCATTTGATAATCCAACCATGTCTTATTCTCATAGTCGGTTTCAAATTCTTTGATTTCTTCAAGGATAAAATTTAATGTTTCTACAATTCTACCTTTTGCATATGTAAACTCAGGCATTTATGATTTCCTTTAATTTATTTTTTGCAACTTCTATCATCCATTTTTCTCCAAAAATATTAAAGTCCTCCATTTGAAAAATAGCTTCATTTTTTAACGAAGCGTATTTATCTAAATTCCCGATATATAGCGGTTTGCCTAAAACGATTACATTATAATATAATAGCGGTTTTCTAAAATCGCAATAAACCGGAATAACGTTTATTTCCAAATTGACTGTTCCTGATAATTCCATTGAAATATCCGTAATTCTTAAAAATACGTCTTCGTCGGTAAACTCATTATTATCAAAAAGTATTCCGATGTCCACATCCGAATATTTTGCCGGAAAACCGCCTGCCCGCGAACCGAAAAGAAATGCCGTTTCGATATTAAATCTCCGTGCGTTTTCCTTAAAATAATCTTCTAATTGTTCAATTAATTTAATATTCTGTTGCTTTTTGTCATTATCCATAATTTTTTTAATTATTTTATTTAATTATAAGTTATTTAATATTAATATTCTATCATATTTAAAAAAATAGATAAGGATATCTCATTTTTGAATATATGACAAAATGTCATACAATATATGACATTTTGTCATATATTGTATATAAAATATTTTTATTTTTTAAGATATTTATTAAAATTTATCTAAAATTTTAATAAATTAATTATATTATGGAAGGTTAAATTATAATATAGTTTTATTTTTTGTTTTGTTTGGCATATTAATTGCTTTCCATTAAAAATGGGGAGGATTTTTTTCTAATTTTTATAATTCAGATGCTTGAGTTATAATTTCATTTATAACTGTAGTAATAATTAAAACAGAATTTAAAAAGAGGGGAGGAGAGTTATGAAAAGTCGAAGTTTTTTTCTTTTTTACATCTTGTTGCCGCTATTGATGGTTTTTATGGTAAAACCTGCCATTGCCGCCGCAAGGAATGGTTATTATAATACAAACCCGCCGTTCAAACTAACAAATCTTAAACTTATAGGGATGTTAGGTCCTAAGGGCAAGATGATAAAGGCTTATGAACCGGTGCATCCTTATGAGATAATGATTAACTATGAACTGGGTATGCACTGTGTCGGGTTTGACATGTCGTACTGTTGTGTTATTCCGCCTTATAACAGCATCCAGGCGCAGGCTTTCAAAACCGGCGAGAACGGTCTTAAGCCGGTACGGTTGACCCCCCGCAATAATGTTAAACTGTATTATTATGTTAAGGACAACAGTTACAGCGAGGGGAACAAAATGGCCTTCTGGAGCGTCTGGAAGCACATAAAGGGCTTAAAACCGGAAGCAGCCGGTAATAACGATGCAAACTATGTATGGGACCACCTCTTTATTTATAAAAACCTTAAGGGAACAATTCCAAAAAACTGGACAAAATCGGAGAGGCTTTATGTGGGAAAAAACCTTCAGATTCCGAGAGACAGCGGTCCGACAGGGCAACCTCTTTCAGGCGGATACATGGATTACTGGGGAAGTCACGGGGGCGATATCGTTTTTACCGATTCCCTGATTCCTGTTGTGCCGAATGTACCGTTAACGCTCACTTCGTCTTATCTCTGGGATGCTCTCGGACTGCCTCTGACCGCATTTGACAACGGTGTGGTAAAAGGAGGGATGGAAAATATTACCAATCGGGACTTTCAGCCGTATCAGTATGCCATGGTCGGGCTTCGAAATAAAAACGGTAAAGATGTAGCTATGAACGGAAAACCAGTGTTGTTTTTCGGTACGGATCCGGTAGATATGCCAAATTGTTACTTGTGCCACTCGGGTAACGGCACTGCCGCAATGCTTTCAAAAGAAAGAGGACTTACGCTTTTCGAAAAGGAATATAACTACTGGAGAGAAACATACCCTAAGGGGTCAAAATTCATGGCCAGATTAAAATCGGCATCCATAGATATACTCGAATTGCATGACAGCAAGTTCGGCACCCATTTTCTAAAAGATTACAATCCAAACGCCTCATCCGATAGGCTTGGCGCCGTAGGTCCCGTAAACTGCGCAGACTGCCACGGGGATAACATTTCAGGAAATCTCCAGGAACCACGACCTGAAGCGACAGGGTATAAAGCCGTAAAGGCTCTGCCGTTAACCGTAGCAATTCACGCAGTGCATCTTAAATACGTTCCGATGCCGGATAGGGCGGAAAGAACCCAGAGTTGTCAGGCATGCCATCCAACCCACTGGCAGAATCCCAATATGAATAACTTTAACACAAATCCGTTTTCAGTAGTAAGCGATATAGGAACTCCGAATTTTACAAAAGCCGATGTGCGGACTGCGGGCGGAGGATGTTATTTAAGAAGGGACGCCCATACCAATCCCGATGTAACTCCCCCGTTTTTCCTAAACTCGATAGGAAAATGGTATTTAAAAAATGTGAGCATGACAAACGCCGAAGGGCAGCCTATAAACCGCATCAGGGGTTTATACTGCACGGACTGCCATAACGAATTATCTCAGAAACTTTACGATTATGACAATCTTTCAAATGTCGTAATCCAGACGGGCAGGACATTAAGAAATAAATCTATTAACGAAATCATAAAAGTAATTGCCGGCGGGAATGCAAATAAATTTAAGAACTATTATGCCGACCCTAAAGTTAATGCCAAAGGAAATCCTATCGTTGCATATTATAAAAACCATGGGGGAGGCGCTACCATAGTAAGGGCGCTTAAAAACAGCAAAGGTAAACTTGAACTGCTTGCGTGGAATGCAAAAAAGGGTAGCCCCGTTCCTTACGGCGCCGCATCGGGCGGCAGCGACTGGTGGCTTGCCGCAAGCGAACCCCACTGCGCAAATTGCCATATTGCGCCTTTCGTTGAAAGCCAGGGAGGAAAATACTTTCCTATAGATCAGCCGGATAAGTATTCTCTATACCGGTATTCCAAAGCCCATGGAAATATTGCCTGTCAGACTTGCCATGAATCCATCCACGAGTTATATCCCGTCAGGTACGAAGGTCCAAGTGGAACGCTGACACCGGATTTAACAACCCATCAGCAGGCTATCCAGTTTAGCCCTGACGGCAAGTATGCAGGCCCTGTAACATGTGTGGCTTGTCATACGGTCAATAAAAAAGGTGTGCCGGTCCAATTGGAAGGCACTAAATACGCTAATAACTACTGGGCATCGGTAGTTCTTCTCCACTTCATGCGTTCGGGCGACCAAAAACTGCCTATTGCCGCTTTGATGAAAAAATACCCGTATTCGGCATCTAAGGAGATATTATTAGAAGGATGGAAATAATCTGTATCAAATCTGTATCACACATTCTATAAAATATAAAGCCCCTTCCCTTTAAGGGGCTTTATTATTATGTGTTACCGGATACTTTTCCATATTCGAAGAGACATGATATCCACGTCTTTATAGAATTAAGAGAGATATTTGCGGCAAAAAACTGGAATATCTTTGAAATCCCTGGAAATCTATGATAAAATTATAAAAAGCCACATAACATAAATGGAGGATATATTAATATGATAAAAATTAATATACCGGGGCAAGAAAATGCCGTAATAATAATAAAAAATGCGGTTTTCGATATGAACGGAACGCTTTCGGAAGACGGAATAATTAAAAACGACGTAAAAATTCTTCTGAACGAATTATCAAAACACTTAGATGTATACGTCGTAACATCGGATACATTCGGAACAGCCGAAGAAATGGTCAAAGATATACATGCTAAACTATTCATAATCGATGGAGAAAACTCCGGCGTTAAAAAACTAGAAATACTTAAAAAATTAGGATACTCAGGAAGCATAGCCGTAGGCAACGGTTTTAACGATACCGAAATATTAAAAAATGCCGTATTAGGTATAGGTATTATGGGCGCCGAAGGACTCGCTCTAAAAGCCGCATTGAATTGCGACATCATAGTGGGAAAAATAGAGGATGCAATAGGTTTACTGTTAAATCCAAAAAGAATAACGGCTACATTAAGAAATTAGCCAAATATTTTTTGTATATTCATTTTTTATATCTAAATTTTGAATATTTAGAAACTTCTTTCCAGATGCAGTGATGTGTGACCATTGACACAATTATCAACACTGCAATTATTATTACGGTTATTTCAATAAGTAGAAAATTCATAGCGCGGGAATTTGTAAGGATTCGCTAATCCCTTTTAAAACATTAATCTTTTCGCTTAGCCGCTTTTCCAAGATTTCCGCTTCAAAGGCGGCATTTTGTTTTGAAGTGGTACCAACTTCCAGAGCTTTAAGGACATCGTTTTGTATAGAATTAATCGTTTTGGTCATATAGGTACGATAATTGTGTACAAGTTTTTCCATGCGCTTAGAAAAATCGTATCCAGCTTTTGCACAATGCCTGCCGACAAGCATACGCGCTTTTTCCCTTGCGTCTTTAATTATTAATTTATGCCCCAGTTTTTTAGGCAAGGCCTTTATTCCTAAATCAATAATAGCGCTTAAAATACCCGGCTCGTCCATTGTCTCAAACCTAAATTCAATTTCGGAAGGCACAGCCACCTGCATCTGGATTTGCCGGTAAGAGATCCCAAAAAGTTCTGCCGACGAATGTATAATCATCTCGAGAATTTTATTCATACGATTTAAAAACTTTTTAAATATTTCTTCAAGATGCTTTTTTAAGATCTTTTCTTCTAAGGGGCGCCATTCGCTAAATATTTCTCTTATTCGAACGTCTAAAAATTCGCCGATAAGTTCGGCAAATCTCGCATTGTTTTCGTTAGAATTCATAGCGGCAAATTCTTCAACTTTTTCGAGCAGCTCTTTTGTCTTTATAGCCATTAATGTATCAAGGTCTTCTTCTAATATTTTTTCTTGAAGCTCTTTGACTTCTTCCGCAAGAAGTCTCTCGCCGTCGATTTTTTCCTGACCGCTCTCCCGAATAAAGTTTTTAAAGGTTGCAATCTTGTTTTCTAATTCATCAAGGGGAAGCCTCATAGATTTTTCTTCGAGTTCCGCAAGGAGCATTTCTTCATTTATAAGACCTGTCGCCTTTTCGGCAGCGGATTTAAGCAGGACTTCGCCTTTTTCATCTATAAGAAATTTTTCAAGCGACCGTTCAAAATTTGACAAACCGCTTCTTTCTACTTTTTGATAGTCGTTTTCCAGTTTACCCTCTAACGCCTCTTTTCCCGAAAGAGGAAAGATTACAATATTGCTGCAATCAGCTTCTTTTTCGATTATATTCCTGCTGAAAGACAGCGACTCCTCCCTATCCGCAATGCTTACCGTGTCGATTTTACTTTGAACGAAGAACGTCCTGGGTACCAAGTTTTTTAAATCCCGCAAAAAATTAAGTTCCACCTGCGTAAGAGGAGGATCGACCGCAACAAGAAATATGCAGGCATCCGCCTGCGGCAGATATTCGTAAGTAATTTTAGTATTATGTTCGAAAACGGAACCGATACCGGGCGTATCGATGATTTGAACCCCGTTCTTTAAATACTTGGACGGATAGACGATTTCAACCCTGCTTACACCTTTTTCGTTTTTTGGATTAAATTTTTCGGTTATATATAAAGGCAAATCACACTGCGCTATTTCTTTTTCGGTTCCGTTTTCAAAAAAAGCAATAATTCGCAATTTATCGCCGTACCTGAGTATGGTTATAATAGAAGTAAGAGGAATAATTGCGGTAGGCAGTAAATTTTCACCAAGCAATGCATTTATAAAAGTAGTTTTTCCCCTTTTGAACTGCCCAACGACTACAAGCGAAAACACATCGGCATTTAACTTTTCTGATATTAACCGCGCCGCGATTTTAACACGTTCGCTTGCCGCAATATCTTCCAATTTAGCCAAGCTTTCTATAATATTTGTTTTAATTTTTAAATATGCATCAAGCATAATTTTTACATAAATTTTTAATTTATGGATTTTACAGAGGTATTACAACAATTATGAAAAACGCCGTTATAAAAACAAAAAATATATAAAATATATATAAATTCAAAGAACCGTTCTGCATTATGTCCGTTGTTACGGAAGATATTTTTTCGAATAATTTTATCAGCGGCAGGTATAAATAATATTCTATAAGCGGGAATATATATGAGCCGTAACCGCTCGAATTATGATAGTAAGACGAATACGGAAAGGGGTTTTTAAGTTCGTAAGGATGCTGTAATGTTTCATTTTGAACTTTAACCCTGCTCCTTTTTTTATAAACAAGATTAAACATTATTCTTAAAGAATTAGAAAAACCCAGCGCCGATACTTGAGCGTGCGGATTTATTAAATTTTTGCCTCCCGTCCATGCATAATCCACAAAACGCTTTTTAGGCCTTATTATTAATTTATATAAAATATAAAACACTAATATAAACAAAACCGACACAAAAAACAGGTAAACCGGGCTTGAAGCGGAAAACGAGCTGTAATAAGGTATGAATATATAATTATGAAGTATTTTAGCTCCGATATTTATATGATAAATCGACCGGCTTACTTTCGATAAAACCGGCGTATATAAATACATAAAACTGGCTAAAGATATGCTGATAAGCGCGGCAATTAACAGCGCTATATTCATAGAAAACGGAACTTCTTTTGCTTTTTCGGATTCTTTAGACCTAGGACGACCAAGAAATGAAAGTCCGTATAATTTTACATAAGTCGAAACGGCAATCGCCATACTTAAAGCCATTATAGCGCCTACCGTAAAAATGAGTATTCTTGGAAGAACGGAGCTTATATGAAAACCAAGAAAAACGACTTCGAGATTGAGCCATTCCGAAACAAACCCGTTAAGCGGCGGAATTCCCGCGGCAGATAAAATCCCTATAAATACAAGCCCTCCGGTCAAAGGCATTCCTTTTAAAATTCCGCCAAACTTATCTATATCGTGGCTTTCTGTTTCATATTCGATATTACCAGAACCCATAAATAAAAGACTTTTGAAAAACGCATGATTTATAAGAGCATATAGCGAAGCGATGAGGGCGAGGGCGGAAAGACCGGGTAAGCCGAAATAATTATAATAAAGCGATGCGCCAATGCCGGTGAGTATTAAACCCATATTATCGACGGTAGAATAAGACAAAAGCACCTTAATATCGTGCGTCTGGGACATATATAAAACACCGAAAAACATCGTCAGCGCGGCAATAATAAGTATTACCGAACCCAACATTAACGCGGTACTTAACGGATGAAGAATATAAAGTCCGAATCTAATAACCCCGTAAACCCCGCAGGACGTAAGAACACCGCTTAAAATTCCGGAAACACCCGAAGGAGAGGCAGGATGCGCTTCCGGCAACCATATGTGCAGAGGGACGATTCCCATTTTTGCCCCGAAACCAAATAAAAATAAAAGGAAAACTATTTCCTTTACATAAGTCGGCATAGTCAAATTTTTAAGCAGTTCAAAATTAAAACTATTTGAGCGCAAATATAAAATTATTAAACCGACCACTATAAGCATTGCGCCTATTTCCATTATAACCGCCATTAAAAAGGCGGCTTTTTTCGTTCCTTGAATATAATGCTTCGTCATAACCAGAAAATAAGAAGATATTGCCATAATTTCCCAGAAAATCATAAATACAAACCCGTTAAAAGCAATTACCACAAAATAAACGCTTATAAGCATTATGCCGAATAAAAAAGAAAATAACGGCATATTTATTTCTTTTTCAAATTTTTCAATATATTTTATCTGGTATAGGGATATATAAAAGAATACCGAAAAAATAAACATCAGGAAAAAATTACTCAGGGAATCAAATCTTAATATTACTCTTCCTGCCGGAAAAAATCTTCCTATTTGAAATACTTGATTTAAATGCATTCCGGTTCCTATAAACGAAATTATGGAATATAAAACCGCCGTAAGGGAGGATACCATATAAAGAACATTGGATAGAGCAAAAAACATTTTGGAAAAAGCGAAGGGGACAGATTTAAATCTGTCCCCTAATATCAAGCCGAGAAAAGAAATAGAAACTCCGGATATGGAAAAAATCAAAAATAGATAATAATAGTTATAGCTCATTTTAAACCGCCATTCTTTATTAACAGTAAAACATTAAGTATTTCAAATGGATTTGGGGGACAGTGCGGCAGGGCTATTACGTTTTCGTTCTCTAAAGGGGACAGATTTAAATCTGTCCCCTTTCTTTGTAAATCTGTCCCATCTCTTTGTAATAGTCCAGAATTAAATTTATAATCCCCTTTCTCGAAAACCCCGCCGAAAAGAGCGCACGAACCTATCAAAACAATAAATCTCGGTTTTGGAATATTGTCTAAAACGTTAAAAAAAACTTCCGCCATCCGTTCGGTAAATGTTCCGGTTACAAGCAAAACGTCGGCAAATCTTGGAGTTGGAGTAATAAATATTCCGAGCCTATGCATATTGTAATACGGGTTATTTAACGCATTAATTTCCGATTCGCATGCACCACAGGAACCTGTATCTATGTGTTTGACAAATAATGATTTTTTAAAAACTTTTTTATCTACCGCATAATTTTGCGGAAGTATTTCAAAATCTAATTCAGTTGTATAACTAATAGCCCTGGTATCCGCTGAGCCGGTAACATCGGTACAGACATCAATACATAATCCGCAAAAAATACATCTGTCGGCATCAATAACTTTTAATGCAGGCTCCGTATTCAGGTTAATTGCCTTTGTCGGACAGACAAATTCGCATTCCCTGCATTTCGGTTCATTGCTTTTTTCCATCAGGTTTAAGCACTTTTGTAAATCTATTTTTATGGATGAGATAAACCCGTCGTAAAAATCGTTTTCTTTCGGAAATTTTACTGATTTTATTCCAAATTTTAACCCTTTATACGTCCAGAAAGCCATTATATTTTAACCCTTAACTTTATTTTAACCCTTAATTTTATTGCTCCGTTTCATTTATTTATTCATTCATCTTATTTATCTAACGCCGCGACCGAAAAATTATAGCTTGCTTCATTAATGTTAAAATCCATCATCATAGTATTTTTTGTTCCATAGGCAAATAATTTATAATTACTTTCGAACGGATATTTTATATTTATTTTTTTAAAAATATTTCCGTCAAAATCTTTTATATAGCAAAAAATTGCTCCTTCGGATGATTCCGCATATCCAAAACCATGCTTGCCATACTTAGTATCTTTGTCCGCAGGTTGCAATCTTGTTGATTCTTCTTTTAGTTCTTCAAGTTCTTTCCGACTTAACAAATAATCCGCCGTAAAACTAAACCTATTTTTTTTAAGCATATTGTAACAGTACTCAAGTATATTTAAAGACTGCCTGATTTCTTCAATTCTTACCATATATCTGGAAAAAGCGTCCCCGTCTTCAAAAATGGCAGGTTTTAGATTTGTTTCGCCGTATAATTCGCCATATAAAAGATAAGGTCTTTTTATTCTTAAATCCAATGAAATCCCCGCGCTTTTAGCGGCAACTCCGTTTGCTTTAAACTGCTTTGCCGCTTTTAAGTCTATTTTTCCGGTTGTCTTCAACCTGTCTATATGGGATTTGGTTTCCATGTTTTTTTTAATTATCTCCTGAACCTTATTTACGGTTGATTTTACCGAATTGAAAATATTTTCCATGTCTTTAAGCGATAAATTTTTTTTTATACCGCCTACATAGTTAATATTCATAAGATAGCGGGATTTTAAAAATTTTTGCGATAACTGCTTTAGCATCTCTGCATAATAGGCGTATAACGCCGAGGGCACTACGATATAGGTAGATTCGGCTATCTCGGATAAATTTTCTATATGGTTCCTGATTCTTTCAAGTTCGGCAAAAAACATGCGCAGAATCTTAATGTTAACGTGACCTTTATCCGTAAGCCCAAAAAAATCTTCAATGCTAAGACAGTAGCTAAGAGATGCCGCAAAAGCATGAAGACCAGATATTCTTTCTATAAGTAAAATCTGTTCGCATAAATTTCTTTTTCCGGCAAGAATGCTTTTAGAGTTTCTTTTTTTATAACCAGCCGTAATTTCCAAATTATGAAGCTCTTCCCCCGAAGTCAAAAAATTAAATAAAATAGATTCGGCGGTGCCTTTTCTTACCGGTCCCCAGATAAATTCGTAATCTCCAAGAAACTTATAATTGCTATGAGACATATATAATAACCTTTGAGTCCTTTTAAGTCCTTTTTTTATTTAATTATATGAACTATACCCGATAATAAACTATGCAGGCTTCCCGGAATATAAAACCCTAAAATTATAGATGCCATAAGCGGCAGAAGCATCGGTATATACGAAAACGGCGAAAAATCGCCTTTGTCTGTAATAAAATTACCTTCCGCCTTTCCAAAAACCATTGATCCCGATTTCGACAACAGACTTACGAAAGCCGCTATCAAAAAACCTATTAAAAGAAAGGTCATCCAGTAATAACCGTCTTTTAAACTCTGAAGTATTATTAAAAATTCGCTTATAAAAATTATTGAAGGAGGAGCCCCGATTAGCGACATCACACCTGTAGAAAACAAAAAGGCGGTTTTGGGCATAACATAAAAAGCTCCCTTAATTTTATTAATATCTTTTGTTTTATATTTATGTAAAAAATTTCCCGAACCAAAAAACATAACCGGTTTTGTCAAGCTGTGGCCCAACATCTGCAAAAGCGCCCCAAAAGTTCCAAATATCCCTCCCAGACCAAAGCCTAAAGCAATTATACTCATATGTTCTATGCTTGAATATGCAAAGAGCCTTTTTGTAGTTTTTTGGTTAATAATCCCCATAACGCCGATAAATAATGAAAAAAGGCCAATTATAATCATAATAGTCTGCGGAAAATCAAAGCCTAAATTTTTCCCTGCAATATTAAAATACCTCATTATTCCATACATTGCCGTATTTAAAAGGGATGCAGAAAGCATGCTGGAAATCGGCGAAGGTGCTTCGGAATGGGCATCTGGGAGCCATGTATGCATCGGGGCAAGACCTACCTTAGTGCCTAAACCTATTACTATTAAAACAAATGCAAATCTTACTATATCTTTATTAAGATATCCGGCATTTAAGCTTAAACTGGTCCAGTCCATAGATGAAGCAATGTTTCCGCTTCCCGGTATATTCCCCGAAAGATAAAAAAGTATTGTGCCTAAAAGAGCAAGGGAAATCCCGGCAGAAACTATCACTATATATTTCCATGCCGCTTCTATAGACTTTTCCGTAACCTCCGCAATAACTAAAAAAGCGCTGGTTATCGTCGTAAGTTCGATATCTATCAGATAAACCGCCATATTGTTAATCATAGGAGCTAACAGCATAGTCAACGCAAAAAGGTTTAAAAAAAGATAATACCTGAAAAATTCCCCGTCGGTCATCTTTTCGTCTTCAAGCGCAAGTCTCATGTATGAAATCCCGTACATCGAAGAAACAAAATATACGACACTAACAAGCAATATTATATAAGCGCTAAACTTATCTATAACGATTGCGCCGTTAAAAATCGAGACAGTTTTCAGACTTATCGAAAAATAAAGAATAATAAATGCACCTATCAGGTCTAAGAAAGACGAAAAAAGGCTTATATATTCCGCAAATCTTTTATTTTTTACTATAAAAGAGCTTAAAGACGCAAATAAAGGAATTATCAAAAATATAGCGATAAAGATTTTCATATTCATCATATAATTGATACACTAATTAATCCATTAACCTACCAGCCTGTTTAACATAGTCGTAGAAAAAGAACCTGTCCGCATCTTCATAAACATCGAAAGAATCAGCATTGCCGTTACCGTAACTAAAATATCGAATAAGACTACCAGTTCTACTATTATCGGAAGCGTCGGAACTACCACGACCGACAAGAGGAATATTCCGTTTTCTATAACAAGAAGTCCAAGAATATGCGTTATCGTAGTAAATCTTGAAATAATCATAAAAAATCCTACAAATATTAAACTCAAAGCTATGGATGAAGCATTGACGACTATTTTAGGCGAAAACGGCGAAATTAACCTGTATATTAAAAAATAGGCGAAAACGGTCAAAACAACGCCAGAAATAATCGAAAACGGTATTTTTAAAGTCAATTTTACTTCTTCTTTAATATTAAATTTTTTAATCATCCTTAAAAGTATATAAGGAACAAATATCGCCCTTACGAAAAGGGTTAAAAAAGCCACAAGGTACAAATCGACACTTTGCGCTTCTATCCCTAAAATAATGGTCAGGACGAATATTAAAAACGACTGAAAACCGTAAGCGTGTATATAAAATGAAATCCATCTCGAACTCAACATTATAAATGATGACAAAAGAACCAGCAAAACTAAAAGGTCTTCTATAACATAAACGTAAAGAGGCATTGAATATCCGAGCATTTTTTAAAATCCTTTATATTGAAAAGTCATTATAGCAAGCACGCTTAGAACGAAAGCGGCGCCGAAATATTCCTGATACCTGAAAAACCTTAATCTTGAAATTGCCGTATCTATCACCGCGGCAATTATCCCAATGATAAGCATTTTTATAATAAGGCTTATTACCGCAACGATAAGGGAGATAGGACTGTGGCTTACGGCAAGCCCCCATGGAAAAACTAACACGTTCAAAAAAATAACTAAAAGCAAAAACTGCTTCATATATCCCGCCCATTTTAATAATGCCAGATACGGTCCGGAGTATTCTAAAATCCTTGCTTCCTCAATCATGCTCATCTCGGCATGGGTGGAGGCGTTAATAGGCCTTCTGTCCGTATCTGCCAAAAATAAAAGGAAAAAGGCGGCGATTATCAGAAAATGCGGCGAGCTGAAATAAAGCGGCAGGGACGCAGTTATAGTATGGAGCATAACATATGGAAGGGTCGATTTTGCGATTAAAGCGACACCTACAAAAACAAGAATAAGGGTAGGTTCGGAAAGAATGGCAAGAAGTGTTGCGCGTGACGAACCTAAACCCCCATAGCTTGTGCCGAGGTCAAGGGACGTAATGTTTATAAAAAACGACGAAAGAGAAAATAGAAACGCTCCGCCCAACATATCGCCCATAAACCCGAGAGGAAGCGGATATGCCGTTAAAACCGGAATCAAAAGGGTTATGAGTATCATCGAAATAAAAGAAACAAACGGGGCAGACTTGAAAACAAACGAAGCATCCCTCGGTATTAAAATTTCTTTATGGAAAAGTTTATAAAGGTCGTAATAAGGCTGGAAAACGGAAGGCCCCGTCTTGCCTTCGATTATTTCTTCTATTTTTGAAATAAATCCAGAGATAAAAGGAGAGCATATGAGGACGGTTAAAACCTGAAAGATTTGAAAAACGGCCGAATTCAGGTATAAATT
>JAKASB010000039.1 GCA_021828255.1 bacterium
ATATATAAATTTCTAAATCGGGATTGGGCGACAATCGATGATTGACTTTTTTAAAATAATGGTTTAAAATTAATCATCGATTAATCATCAACACGCTGTTTGTAAAAATTTAATAATACAAACTGCTTCCGCTAATATATTTAGCTTAACTGTTTTATTTAACTAAAAAAACATCGCTATAAGTCTATAAATTTTATGAAACAATTTAAAAAAGTATTGATAGCCAACAGGGGCGAAATTGCTTCAAGGATTATAAGAGCCTGCAAAGAACTCGGCATTAAGACCGTTGCAATTTATTCCGAAGCCGACAGTCAGGCTCTTCACGTAAAAAAAGCCGATGAAGCATATCTTGTGGGGCCAGGGCCGATATCCGGCTATCTCAATATCAACAGGATAGTAGATTTAGCTATAAATACCGGGGCAGATGCCATACATCCCGGTTACGGCTTCTTATCCGAAAATCCAAAATTTCCCGAAGTCTGTGAAAAAAGAGGAATAATATTCATAGGACCGTCTTCTCAAACTATTGCTATGATGGGAGACAAGATAGAATCCAAAAGACTTATGAAATCAGTAGGAGTTCCTGTAGTTGAAGGTTCTGAAGGGGGGGTGGAATCGGAAGAAGCGGCAATTTCCATTGCTAATAAAATAGGCTATCCAGTTATGATAAAAGCTTCGGCAGGCGGCGGTGGAAAAGGTATCAGAATTTGTTCTAATGACGGAGAACTGATTAAAAATTTTTCCCTCTCCCGTTCCGAAGCGGAAAAAGCGTTTGGAAATCCGGAAGTTTTTATCGAAAAATATATAGAAAAGCCTCATCACATAGAATTTCAAATACTTGCCGATAATTACGGAAACATTCTACATTTAGGTGAAAGAGACTGTTCTATACAGAGAAAGCATCAAAAACTTATAGAAATAGCTCCTTCGCTTATATTAAATGAAGAAAAGCGCAAAAAAATGGGCGAATCATCTATAAAAGCGGCGCGCGCCTGCAATTACCGCAATGCAGGAACGATAGAATATATCGTCGATAGAAACGGCAATTACTACTTTATGGAAATGAACACCAGGATACAGGTGGAACATAGCGTTACGGAAATCGTTACCGGTGTCGATATTGTCGGCGAGCAGATTCAAATAGCAATGGGTAAAGAGCTTGATATTAAGCAGGAAGAAGTTTCTATGAGGGGATATGCTATAGAATGCCGCATAAATGCCGAAAATCCCAGAAAGGATTTTATTCCCAGCACCGGAAAGGTCACGGCTTATTATTCCCCGGGAGGAATAGGCGTAAGAATAGACGGAGCGGTTTATAAGGACTATATCATCCAGCCGTTTTACGATTCGATGATAGCAAAGCTTACGGTTAGCGGCAGAACTTGGGAAGAAACTGTCAGAAGGGCGCAGAGGGCGCTGGACGAATACGTAATAAAGGGCATTAAGACGACCATACCTTTTCAGCTAAAAATAGTTCAGGACGAAGATTTTTTAAAGGGCAATTTCGATACCCATTTTATTGACGAAAAACTTTATTTAAGAGATTATAAATTGCAGAAAGATCCTTCCGACCGGATACTTGCGATATCGGCGGCTATATCGGCTTATTACGGAATTTAGCGGGTATTTTCTTTAATGAAAATATATATGATAATAATATAAATATAATATAATATAAATATCGATTAATCTCCAGGGTATAAATACATGGAAGAAAAAAGCTATATAAGAAAAATAGGGGTTATGGAAACTGTCCTAAGAGACGCGCATCAATCGCTTCTGGCTACGAGAATGATTACCCCCGATATACTCGGCATAGCAAATGTTCTCGATAATATAGGATTCTGGTCTTTAGAAGTCTGGGGCGGAGCGACGTTCGACTCGTGTCTGAGGTTTTTAAAAGAAGATCCTTGGGAAAGGCTCAAAAGAGTTAGAAAGGCATATAAACATTCAAGACTGCAGATGCTTTTGAGAGGGCAGAACTTAGTCGGATACAAGCATTATGCGGACGACGTCGTCGAAAAGTTTGTTTCGTTAAGCGCCGATAACGGTATAGACATATTCAGAATATTCGATTCCCTAAATGATTTCAGAAACATAAAAAAAGCCGTAGAAACGGCAAAAAAGAAGAAAAAGATGGTTGAGGCTACTATATGTTATACGACAAGCCCGGTCCATACGAACGAGCTTTTTACCAAAATGGCTATAGAGCTTGAGAATATGGGGGCGGATACTATCTGCATAAAGGATATGGCGGGGCTTCTTTCCCCCACTAATGCTTATAATCTTGTATCCATGATTAGAAAAAAAACAAATCTTCCTATCCATATACATTCCCATTCAACAAGCGGTTTTGCTTCTATGTCTTTATTGAAAGGGGTAGAAGCCGGGGCGGATATCATAGATACGGCAATTTCTTCTATGTCATGCGGGACGTCGCATCCTCCTACCGAGTCTATGGTTTTTACATTATCCGAGATGGGTTACGATATTGACCTCGACCTCGAAAAACTTAAAGAGGTTGCGGATTATTTCAGAAACGTCAGAAAAAAGTACGGTTCTTTAGAAAGCGAATATACCGGCATTAATGCAGATATAATAGTTACTCAGGTTCCAGGCGGAATGATGTCCAATTTGGCAAGCCAGCTTAAAGAGCAAAACGCCCTTGACAAAATGGAGGAAGTGTTGTATGAAGTTCCTCAAGTTAGGGAAGATTTTGGCTTTCCCCCTTTAGTAACTCCGACTTCCCAAATTGTGGGAACGCAGGCTGCCCTTAATGTGATAACCGGCGAAAAATATAAAGTGGTAACAAGCGAAACAAAAAATTATCTCAAAGGGTATTACGGCAAGCCGCCTGCCGATATTAATCCAGAAATCCAAGAAAGGGTGCTTGGAAACGAAGAAATAATCAGTGTAAGACCTGCCGATTTGTTAGAGCCGGAGCTATCCAAGGAATATAAAGACCTTAAAGAATTTAATATAAATATAAATGATGAAGACCTGCTTTCGTATGTTTTATTTCCCAATATTGCTTTAGAATTTTTTAAAGACAGAAAAAACGGCAATCTGCCGGATTATTCAAAACCTACGGATAAAGAATCGGTTTTAAGTCCGGCGCAGGAACGAAACCTTTTTCAAGAGTCACTCGCCCCTTCCGTTTTAGAAGGAGACGGCGGACTTGCCCCGAGCGAGTTTATCGTTACGGTTCACGGCGAAAGCTATAAAATAAAAATTGCAGGCGTAGGACATAAGTCTGATCAAAAAAGGCCATTTTTCTTAAATATCGACGGCACACTGGAAGAAGTAGTCATAGAGTCGCTTACGGAAATAGTCCCAAGCGCCGGCGGAGAAATAGTCGGCGAAAGCATTGCAAGGTCAAAAAGGCCTTCTCCGAAAAGGGACGGCGACGTTTATGCCCCTATGCCGGGAAGGATTACAAAAGTTATAGTTAAAGAAAGCAGTTTGGTAAAAGCGGGCGATACCGTTTTAATAGTCGAAGCAATGAAAATGGAAAACGAAATACATACCCCTATAGACGGCGTAGTTAAAGAAATCTACATAAAAGAAGGGGACAGCGTGAATCCGGACGAAACCTTAATTTACGTCGAGGCCTGTAATGCGTAATTTTGTGATATAATTAATAATAATACAAATACGAACGATAATGCAGATACCGCACAAAGAAGGTGAGCAATTGATTAGAAAACCTGCCGCAATAGGTTACTTTTATCCGGAAGGACTAAATAATATAAGGAATTTAATTGATTCCTTAGGTATCGTTCCGCCGAAAGAAAAAATAGATGCTTTTGGCATTATATCGCCTCATGCCGGTTACGTATATTCCGGAAAGACCGCATATGCCGGATTTTCAAGCATTAATATAAAAAATAATATTATTATTATAGGTCCAAACCACACCGGTATGGGAGCCGGTTGCTCAGTAATAAATAACGGTAAATACGACTTTAAAGATTTTTCCGTTCCTATTAACGCCGAGCTGGCAGGCGCAATAATAGAAGACGATGGTAGTCCATTTGTTTCCGACGAACTTGCGCATTTAAAAGAGCATTCCGTCGAAGTACAGATACCTCTTATATATAATTTAAAAAAAGATTTTAAGATTGTTCCCATAGTAGTTTCTTTTATGAGGTATAACGATGTGTTGGATGCATCAAAAACTATATTCAACGCATTAAAAAAGTTAAACCTGTTGGATGACGTTTTAATAGTAGCAAGCTCCGATATGACCCATTACGAACCTGCGGAATCCGCCGGATTAAAAGATAATATTGCTATTAAAGAGATGCTGGATTTGAATCCGCCCGGCTTATACGAAAAAGTCAGGAAAAACAATATTACCATGTGCGGCTTTATTCCGGCGGCAATAATGATAAATGTTGCTAAAATGGCAGGTCGTACAAAATCAAAGCTAATAAACTATACAAATTCCGGGGAGGCAACCGGAGACTATTCCAGCGTGGTCGGATATTCCTCTATCGTTATATATTAAAACTATATTAAACCGGATTAAATTAATGAATAATATAAAAACAAGATTTGCCCCGAGCCCAACCGGCTATCTGCATATAGGAGGAGCAAGGACGGCTCTTTTTAACTATGTTTATGCAAAACATAACGGCGGGAAATTTGTTTTAAGAATTGAAGATACGGACTTTGAACGCTCCGAAAAAAGATTTGAAGAAGATATAATAGAAAGCCTTAAGTGGCTGTCTATTATACCTGATGAAGAAACCGTATTTCAATCCGACCGTCTAAGTATATACAGGTCTTATGCAGATAAACTTCTAAAAGAAGACAAAGCTTACTACTGTTTTTGTTCCAAAGAACTCCTGGAAGAAGACAGAAATAAGCTTACCTCCGAAAACAAAAAGCCTATGTATGTCGGAAGATGCCGGGAATTAAAGCCAGGCGAAGCACTTTTAAAAACTCCCCATACAATTAGATTTAAGGTTAACAGAAATACCGGGGCTGCTACCGGATTCAAAGATTTAATAAGAAACCAGTATATAAGCGTCAATAACGATGAAATAGACGACTTTGTCCTTGTCCGCGAGGACGGCATTCCAACTTATAATTTTGCCGTGGTTATAGACGACGCCCTCACTGGAATAACCCATATCATAAGGGGAGACGACCATGTCAGCAATACCCCCAAACAGATAATGCTATATAATACGCTTGGCTTCAATGCGCCGGAGTTTGCCCATGTTTCGATGATTCTGGGCGCTGATGGAAAAAGGTTATCGAAAAGGCATGGAGCAACGTCGGTCAACCAGTATAAAAAAGAAGGATTTTTGCCGGAAGCCCTTGTTAACTACTTAATAAGGCTCGGCTGGTCGCATGGAAACGACGAAATACTTTCCATGGAAGAGATAATAAAATATTTCGATTTAAAACATATAAGCAAATCCGCCGCTATATTTAATACCGAAAAACTTTTGTGGTTAAATTCCCACTATATAAAATCAAAAGACCCCTTTACTTTGATTGATTTGATAAATGATATACGCGACGATTTTCAGGGCGCTTTGAATATCGATATAAAAACCGCATCACTTGTAGATTCTCTTAAATCCCGTGCGAAAACGCTTGTAGAACTGAGGCAGAAGTTGGATTTTTTTGTGAATGATGCTATAGATTACAAAGATGAAATTTTTAGCGAATATAGTTTTAACGAGAGCAACCTTGCGTTTTTAAAATTGTTTAGGAAATTCATTGAAGAATTAAACAATGAAATCTTTAATTGCGGCAATGTAGATTTAACCTATAAAACTGATAAAGAAAATGCTCTTAAAATACTGAAAAATTCTATAGAATCTATAAAAGCCGGATTTAACGATTTCTTATTTAAAAATAACTGGACTATGAAAGAAAAAGCTATGATAATAAGATTAGCTTTTAGCGGGGAAAAGGTATCTCCCCCTATATACGAAATTATTTTTGCGCTTGGAAAAGAAAGATGTATTCAAAGAATAGATAAATTTTATGGTTGTATTAATGGTATTAATAATACCAAAGTTTAATAAATATTAATCCTATTTCTATTTATTATTATGCCGTTAAAAATATGCGGAATAGACGAAGCAGGCAGGGGCTCTCTTGCGGGTCCGGTGATATCGGCTGCGATAATAATAGATAAAAACAGAATTCCTTCCGGCATTAAGGACTCCAAACAGTTAACCGAGGCAAAGAGAAATGAGTATTATAAGATGCTTGTTTCAGGTGCCGTTTCTTATTCTATCGGTTCCGCGTCCCATACGGAAATCGATGAAATTAATATTTTAAAGGCGGCTATGCTTTCTATGAAAAGGGCATTTGACGGCTTATCCGTAAAACCGGACGTCGTAATCATAGACGGTCCTGCCGCTCCAGAGAGCTTAACCGGTATTTCCGGATTAAAAGTTATTCCCGTCATTAGGGGGGACGACAGGGTTAAGATAGTTGCCTGTGCTTCCGTAATAGCCAAGGTTTTCAGAGACAGGTTAATGATTTTGCTGGACGAAAAGTATCCGCATTACGGTTTTAAACAACACAAGGGTTATGCAACCTTGGAACACAAAAAAAACCTTATGAAATACGGATTAAGCGAGATTCACAGAAAAACCTTTATAATAAAAAATGAATAAGAATAATAAAATCAACATTAAATCTTTAAATAAGGCGAAAGGAGACAAGGGAGAAACAATAGCCGCCGAGTTTTTGGAAAAAATAGGATATAAAATTATAAAAACAAAATTCAGGAAGGGACACAATGAGATAGATATTATTGCGGAAAGCGAAAACGGAGTTTTAAATTTTATAGAAGTCAAAACAAGGTTTGAAAGCAAATTCGGGAAGCCTTATGAAGCGGTGGATAAAAAGAAGTTAAAAAAAATAATAGACGTATCCAATTTTTTTTTGATGAATTCCAATATAGACAGAGAAAAAAGCTTTATAAATTACGGAATTGTTTCGATTGAATATATAGAGCGCAGTTCAATTAAATTAATTTTTTTTGAAAACGTTATTGAATGAAAAAAAATAATTCGATAAAAATCTGCCTTGCCCAGACGAATCCAAAGGTAGGAGATTTAAAGAAAAACATCGAAAACCATCTTGAAATTATTTCGGGGGCTAAAGATAAGGGAGCTAATCTTGTAGTTTTCCCGGAGCTTTCTTTAACGGGATATTTTTTAAAAGACAGTGTTTACGATATGGGTATAAATATTTATACCGATGAATCCGCAGTTTTAGAACCTGTTTATAAAGCAGCCAAAGATTTGGATATTTCGGTCATTGCAGGTTTTGTCGAAAAAGATGCGGATTTTAATTTTTACAACTCTTCCTGCTGTATTTCTAAGGGTAATTTAATCAACGTTCACAGAAAAGTTTATCTGCCGACATACGGAATGTTTGAAGAGTTGAGATATTTCAAACCCGGAAACGGTTTCTGCGTTTTTGATATGGAGGGCGTTAAAGCCTCCGTTTTAACCTGTGAAGATGCTTGGCATCTTTCCTCTTCGTATATTGCGGTAAATAAAGGAGCACATATAATTATCGTCAATTCGGCATCTCCTGCAAGGGGGATTACGGCTGGACTTAATAAATTTAATTCTATAAATATGTGGGAGGAGCTGCTTTCCGTTATAGCTTTTTATTACAAAAGCTATGTAATATACGTTAACAGGGTAGGATTTGAAGATGGTATAGGATTTTCCGGCGGTTCGTGCGTATTTAATCCTTCCGGAGAGATGGAAAAAAAGCTGGATTATCTCGAAGAAGGGGAAACCTACGCCGATATAAATTTAGACCTTTTAAATAATGAAAGATTTAAAACGCCTCTTATAAGAGACGAAAATTTAAATCTGACGCTGAAAGAAATTGAAGATATTCTTAATAAAAAATCATAAAATAAAAAAATATTATAAATTATAAATATTATATTATTAAAACTTATGAAAAAAGAGCTTCCTAAAATAGACGAATATAATTTTCCCCTCATTTATAAACATCTTTCTAATTTTATTGGGATAGAAGTTTCAAAAGCCGGCGTAAATAGCGTAGTTTTGGGTCTATCCGGGGGCATAGATTCTGCCGTAGCCTGCTATTTAGCCTCAAATGCCCTTGGAAAAGATAACGTGGCGGCGCTGATTATGCCTTATGAAAGCAGTTCTGGAGCAAGTTTAGACGATGCCTTAAAAATCGTAAAGACGCTCGGTGTTTCTCATTATGTTATAGATATAACAAAACAGATAAACGAATATTTTACAGAAGAAAGAATAGGCACGGATGAAGAAGAAATCAGAGTCAGAAAAGGGAATAAAATGGCAAGGGAAAGAATGTCCATTCTGTATGATTATTCTTATAAATTAAAATCTTTAGTTCTGGGCACAAGCAATAAATCCGAGCTTCTTTTAGGTTACGGAACCCTTTACGGAGATATGGCTTCGGCATTAAATCCTATAGGCGATATTTACAAAACCCAGATATATCAGCTTGCAGAACATCTTGATATTCCGAAAAGCATAATAACGAAGCCTCCTTCGGCTGATTTATGGGTGGGGCAGTCGGATGAAGGCGAACTTGGTTTTACCTATGAAACCGCTGACGGAATAATGTATCTTTTAATAGATAAAATGTATAAGCCGGAAGTAGTAGTATCTTTAGGTTATGACGAGAATCTTGTTAATAAAATATACGACAAAATAAAAAAATCCCAGTATAAAAGACGAATGCCTTTAATAGCCAAGGTTTCGGAGCGGACCATAAATATAGACTTTAGATATTTAAGAGACTGGACGTAATCAGATGGCCGCCCTATATGTTGTCGCTACTCCTATAGGAAACCTCGAGGATATTACAATAAGAGCGCTAAAGGTAATGAGGCAGGCAGATTTTATAGCATGTGAAGACACGAGGAAAACAAGAATATTAACCTCTCGTTACCATATAAAAACACGCTTAATTGCCTATCACGAATATAATAAAAAACAGGCAGCTGACGGTATTGTTGCAAGCATATTAAAAGATAAAAACATTGCGCTTGTCAGCGAAGCGGGGACACCTCTGATATCCGACCCTGGTTCGTATTTAGTAAGGTTATGCGTGGAAAAAGGCATAAAGGTAATTCCGGTTCCCGGACCTTCAAGCGTGTTAGCAGCGCTTTCCGCATCCGGACTTGATACGTCTGAGTTCACGTTTATAGGGTTTTTACCGAAGAAAGGGGGTAAAAGAAAAAAACTTCTTGCCAAACTTAAGGAAGAAAAAAGAGTTTTTATAATATTTGAACCCGGAAGGAGCGTAGAAAAACTGCTTTTTGATATAAACGCAATTTTTGGAAACATAAAAATTTGTTTCGCGAAAGAATTGACTAAAATTTATGAATTTATAGAAACTAAAGATTTAAAAGAGATACTGGAAGAGATTAAAAGCAGACCTGAACTTATTAAAGGCGAAATCACCCTCATTATAGATCCACTTTCCCTACTGCCTGACTATAATAGTTTCACTATCTTAAAATTTTAAAATCCTTAAAATTGGACAGACTGTCCTGTTCGTAAAGTTTGACTTCTTTCACTCTGGAAAAAGGCGGCCCAACGTGAACCGAAGCAATCATTTCTTTTATCTGTTCTTCTTCGCCTTCAAAAAATGCTTCAACATGGCCGTCATGGGTATTTCGGACATAACCCTTTATGCCGATTCTTTCGGCTTCAAGTTTGGTAAAACTACGGAAGTTAACGCCCTGAACGATTCCTTTTATGATAACCCTGTAAGATTTTAACGTCATTATTAAAAATAAAATTTATTACTATTTCGTATTGTGTGTATGGTGCGGGTGGTGCGGGTGGTGCGGGTGCGCGCTATGAGTCTGTTCATTAACTTTTTCTTCCAGTGTTTTTATTTTTTCTTCTAATTCTTTAATTTCCGAACTGCGGGCTATATCAGCCTTGCTGAGGGCTTTTTTTACCGATTCGTCGATTAAAGACAACAGCTTCGTTTTATTGGAATCGTATATGCCTTTCATTTTTTTAGAAAAATCATCGGCTTCTTTTTTCCCAAAATCCTGGGTGACGATAAATTCATCGAGAATTTTTTGAAATCTATCCTCCGTTACAGTAAGAACGGTGCCGATAAATTCGATAAATTTATCGAGTGGTGTTTTTGAATTTTCCATACAAAAACCTCCTTTATTTAATATTAACGAACTTATAATATATAATATAGTATAAGTATATCATTAATATTTATAAAAGTAATATTTATAAAAGAATCGATTAAATAAAAATATTATAATTTTATATTTATTACTGCTGAGTTATATCGAGCCTTTCTATTTTGGCTTCCTTACCTTTTTTCTTTCTTAAATAATACAGTTTGGCTCTCCTAACTTTTCCTTGATAAAGCAGTTCGATTTTATCGATTAAAGGAGAATTTACTAAAAAAGTTTTTTCTACTCCTACGCCGTAAGAATTTTTTCTAACCGTGAATGCAGAACGCAGACCGCTCCCCTTTCTTGCGATAACTACCCCTTCGTAAACCTGAATTCTTTCTTTATCGCCTTCTTTTATCTTTTGATACACCTTAACAGTATCTCCCGATTTAAATTGAGGCGTATTGGTTTTCAAAGATAAATTTTCGATTTTTTCGATGATATTCATTGGAATCTCCCTTATTTTATTCAATTTATTTTATTAATTAAAAATTTTATTTAGCGTTTCCTTTAATTTTAAGGATATTAGATCTGTTTTTTGCCGTTTTTTTTAATGCTTTTTCCGCTCTCCACTCATTTATGAGCTTATGATTGCCGCTGAGCAGAACATCTGGAACGGCAAGGTTTTTTAAGACTTTAGGTTTAGTATATTGCGGATATTCCAGTATTTTGCCGAAATCGCCGGAAAGACTTTCTTCTTTAAGGGATTCGGGGTTTCCAAGAAACCCTTTAAAGTATCTGCTGACGGCTTCAATTAAAACAATAGCGGCTATTTCTCCGCCCGACAAAATATAATTTCCTATCGATATTTCAATGCCTCCGGTAATATCCGTTACTCTGGCGTCTATTCCTTCGTATCTTCCGCAAATTATAATTATGTGGTTATAATTAGACATGTCTTCGGCTATACTTGAATCAAGCAATTTTCCAGAGGCGGACATTATTACCGTAATATGTTGTTTATTTTTATATTTATAATTGGTCAAAGAATGTTCGTAGGCTTTAAGAATAGGCTCTGCCATTAAAAGCTGACCGGCTCCGCCGCCGTAAATCTTATCGTCGACTCTTTTATGTTTATCGGTAGAAAAATCCCTGGGATTAATTATATTTATTTCGATAAGCCCGCTTTTAACCGCCTTTTCGATAAGTCCGACTTTAAGAAAAGACTCAAAATATTCCGGCATTATAGAAATGACGTCGATAACTTTTTTATTTTCGTCAATTTGATGAATCATATTTTATAATTTTCTTCGTTTTTTACGAATACCTTTAAATTTTTAATATCAATAGATATAACATTGCCTTGGGTCATAGGAATTAAATAAGTTGCTCCATTTGATTTTATTTCCATTATATCCGTTTCGCCGGAATAAATTTCCGAAACAATTCCTATTTTAAGATTTTCTTTATTAAAGCAGTTTAAACCTATTAAATCCGAAATTAAATATTCATCTTTATTTAAATTTATATCGGCTTTTTTAATAAATACCCGGGCTTTTTTAAATTCTTCGGCTGATTCAATAGAATTAACCCCGTAAAGCTTAATAAGATACCCCTTGTTTACACGTCTTATTTTTTCGATTTTAAGCCGTTCAAGTCCGCAATTTTTCTTAACAAGCAATGGAATATCCGATTCTAACGCATCCGACAGAGGATTATACGTTGCAAATAAGAGTTCTCCGCAAATCCCGTGGGGTTTTATAAATTCCCCTATGCAAATGCAGTCATTCATTTACCCTGTTTTTTAACTAAAGACATAACCGTATCGCTCGGTTTGGCGCCTAAGCTTATCCACTTGTCAAACTTGTCCTTGTCGATGGTGAATTGACCGGTATTAGAGCAGGGATTATACGTCCCCAATATCTCGATGAATTTTTTCTGCACGGCTTTCTCGCCCGAAGCCGCTACGATTCTGTAAAAAGGTTTTTTGTGAGAACCGATTCTTGTAAGTCTAATTTTTACTGCCACTTGAAATCTCCTTTGTTAAACATGTTTTTAATATTATTTATATTTTTTAAAGAACCTAGTTTATTTTTTTTGAACGACTTCATAATTTTTTTGACTTCTTCAAATTTGTTTATAAAAATATTTACGTCGTTAACGGTAGTGCCGCTTCCGAGGGAAATTCTTTTACGTCTGCCACCGTTAAGAATATCTGGATTTATTCGCTCTTTTTCAGTCATCGAGTTAATAATAGCTTTAATTTTAACAATTTCTTTCTCCGCCGCTTCAGAATTAAATTTATCTTTAATTTTTGAAAAACCCGGGATCATACCGGCTATCTGGGTAATGCCTCCTATTTTAGACATCATTTTAAGCTGTTCCGCAAAGTCTTTTACGGTAAAATCCTTTTTATTAAGAGAATCTTCTATAGATTTTGCCGATTTTTCATCAATGGATTCCTGAGCTTTTTCTATGAGGCTTAAAATATCGCCCATTCCGAGTATCCTGTCGGCAATCCTGTCGCCGTAAAAGACTTCTAAATCGCTTAATTTTTCACCGACTCCGATAAATTTTATAGGCTTATTGACGGTTTTTTTAATGGAAAGAGCCGCTCCGCCTCTTGTGTCGCCGTCAACTTTCGTCAAAACGACGCCGGAAATACCTATCGCTTCGTTGAACGTTTTAGCAACCGTCACGGCGCTTTGCCCAAGCATTGAGTCGGCGACGAATAGGATTTCGTTCGGATTAAATTTATTTTTAAGCAGTTTAAGCTCATTCATTAAGGGTTCGTCGATTTCAAGCCGTCCCGCCGTATCGACTATTATCGTATCGTATGCCTGTTTTTCGGCAATATCGATTGCATTTTTTAGTATCTCGTCGGGTTTTTGCAAAACCCTTCCATTTTCTTCGGGGGTTTCATAAACCGGTATATTAATGCTCGAGCCTATTTTTTTTAACTGTAATATTGCTGCAGGTCTGTAAACGTCTGCAGGAACAAGATAAACCCTGCGCTTCATTCTGTGCAGATACAGCGCAAGTTTGCCCGCCGTAGTGGTTTTACCGGAGCCCTGAAGACCGATAAGCATAATAATCACGGGCGGTTTTGCTTTTATATTTAAAGGTTCGTTATTTCCTAATAATTCGACAAGCTCGTCCTTTATTATCTTTATAATTTGCTGGGCGGGGGTAAGGCTGTCGGCTACCTTTTCGCCTATAGCTTTATTTTTTACGGATTCGATAAACTCCTTTACTATAAGATAGTTTACGTCGGCTTCAAACAAAGACAACCTTACTTCTTTAAGACTGTCTTCGATATTTTTTTCCGACAGTTTTCCGTAACCTCTAAGATTTTTAAAAACCCTTTCGAGTTTTGTGCTTAGTCCGTCAAACATTTAAATAAGTTTAATTTTAATAATTATTTGTAATAATAATTAAGAAATATTTATATGATAGAAAACTAATATTTTATTAGTTTTCTAAAAATATGTCAATATGACGAAAATTTTTTTCCTTGATAG
>JAKASB010000040.1 GCA_021828255.1 bacterium
AAGACGATGTCGGCATTACCACTCTGAGGCAGAAAAATTTATTAGTAAAATCTTTAAATCTATTAGAGAATGCAAAAGATAAATTTAAAGAAGGACAGCCCCTCGAATTAATATCGATAGATTTAAGAGACGGCATTAACGCTCTTGACGAGATTGTCGGGGGAGTAACCGGCGAAGACGTTCTGGACATACTTTTCAAAGAATTCTGTATAGGCAAATAAAATCCCTCCTTATTTATTTTTAACCGTTCGTTCGATTTGCGTATTGCGGAATATCGTGCAATAATGCCTGTTGATAAAAAGGGTTTTATTGCATATAATTACTGATAGGCAGGCGGATTAATAGGTCGATTAAATTAAAAAATATTTATGGATAATAAATTACAAAAATCAGGAAATTTTATTCTCTATACTGCGCCGGACGGCGATGTAAAACTGGAGGTATTCTTACTGGATGAAACCTTATGGCTTACGCAAAAAATGATGGCGGAATTATTCGGAGTAGATGTAAGGACTATTAATGAGCATATTAAGAATATCTTTAAAAGCGGAGAATTGGATGAGATATCAACTATCCGGAAAATCCGGATAGTTCAAAGAGAAGGAGAAAGGGAAATTGAACGTGAAGTTGCTTTTTACAACCTTGATGCCATTATCGCCATTGGTTATCGGGTCAATTCTAGAAGAGCCACGCAGTTTAGAATGTGGGCTACCAAAGTTTTAAAGGAATATATCGTAAAGGGCTTTGTCATTGACGATGAACGGCTCAAACAAGGCGAACGGTTTTTTGGCGAGGATTATTTTAAAGAGTTAATAGAAAGAGTTCGCTCTATACGGGCAAGCGAAAGGCGTATATATCAGCAGATTACAGATATCTTTGCAGAGTGCAGCATTGATTACGATCCTCATTCGGATACAACGAAAGAGTTTTTTGCTACAATTCAAAATAAGTTTCATTTTGCTATTACTGGCCTGACAGCCGCAGAAATTATCCACTTAAAAGCCGATAAAAATAAGCCTTATATGGGGCTTACAACATGGAAGAATGCGCCAAAGGGCAGAATTCTCCCCATTGATGTAACGGTTGCTAAAAATTATTTGCAAGAAACAGAGATTAAGAAACTTGAAAGGGCTGTTTCAGGTTTCTTTGATTATATAGAAAACATTATAGAAAACCGTAAAACTTTTACTATGTCGGAGTTTGCCGGGAGTGTTAATAAATTTTTAGGTTTCAATAAATTCAAGATACTTGACGGCAAAGGACAAATTTCAAAAGAAAAGGCTGATGAAAAAGCCTTGGGAGAATATCAAGAATATAATAAAATTCAACCGATTGAATCGGATTTTGACCGTGAAGTGAAGAAATTATTAAAAAAATCTAAAAAATTAGAATGAAAAATGTATCCGATTAATTTTTTATTTACGGGATGTATATTGTAAAAATTTAATTATATTTTTAAATTAATCATAAAAGGTCTATTAAAAATGAAATTTAAAGAAGAGCTTAAAGACTTATTAAACAATAATAAAAGATTTGTTTCTGACGGTAAAATTCTAAAGAATAAAGTAGTTGAATTGGCATTAAAATTAGACAAAGATTTAATAAAGTTACTTTTAAGTAATGAAATAATCAAAGAGCATTTTTTTATCGATGTTGACGAAACTTTAATTTTCGATAAAGAAAAATTTATGAAATTTGTGGACAATAAAGAGTTTTTACCTGATTCTTATACCTCTTTTAAAAATAAAATAGGATTAACCGCAAATGGTAGCTATATATCTCAAAATAAAGAAGTAGTTTTAGTTTGGCCATATAAAGATTGTATTTTGGAAGGGGGACAGGAAAAATCCGATGAAAAGAGGAAAGAAATTTTTCATAACGAGATTTTAGCTTCGGATGAAATCGACAGATTGTTAAATCCAAAAGTTTTTACAAAATTTAAGAGAATTGACAAGAACGGGGAACACGGAGTAGGTGAGATAAAAGAAACGGATAATTTATTAATTAGAGGGAATAATCTTTTAGTTCTCCATTCGTTAAGGAAAAAATTTGCAGGAAAAGTAAAATTAATTTATATTGACCCGCCATATAATACTGGCTCCGATAGTTTTAAATATAATGATAATTTTAATCATTCTACGTGGCTGACTTTTATGAAAAACAGATTAGAGATAGCAAAAGAATTGCTTAGAGAAGATGGTGTAATTTTGGTGCACTGTGATTATATAGAAGAGGCATATTTAAAAATTTTAATAGATGAAATTTTTCATAGAGAAAACTTTATTAATTCAATTGCTATCAGAGATTCCCATCCAAGTGGATTAAAATTATCCGCAAAAGAAAAAACAATAATAAAGATAAAATCCAGCGTTTTAGTTTATAAAAAAAATAATCTTGTAATAAATCCAATATACCAGAGAAGAAGCGAATGGGACACACACTTTAATTTATTTGTTGACATTGAAAATAATAGATTAATGAAATACTCTCTATTAGATTATGTTGTAGATAATGGTATTGTTAATAAAGAGTTTAAATTAAATGAATCATCTTTGCAAAATAAAAACTTTAAGGAATTTGCGTTTATAAACAGAAATAAAATTTTTCAAAGCACAAAAGAAATTCCAAAATTGGGGAGAAAACTTAGCCTTGCTAATAAAGATTCGGTTGTTGAGTACGCAAAAGATGAGTATGCATTAAATGGAAGGAGATTATCCCCGTTGGCAAGGAGTATACAGGATGTAGGATTTGATGGTTATAAAGTCGAAGACCTCGGTAAACTGCTTTGCGATTTTTGGGATGATGTCGATTTTAACAATTCGCAAAATGAAGGCGGTGTTAGCTTACCCGCTGGAAAAAAACCGGAGTTTTTAATGGCACGAATTTTAACTATGTTTTCTAATGCAGGCGATTTAGTTTTAGATTATCACCTTGGCAGCGGTACGACTTGCGCAGTAGCGCATAAATTAAATCGAAAATATATTGGCATTGAACAAATGAATTATGGTAAAGACGACCCTGTAAATAGAATTAAAAATGTGATTAAAGGAGATAGAACTGGGGTTTCAATTGATCTTAATTGGCAGGGTGGCGGTGATTTTGTTTATATGGAGTTGGCAAAATTAAATGAATCTTTTATAAATATGATTCAAGATGCAAATAATAAAAGCGAACTTCTAATTGTTTGGGATGAAATGAAAATTAACGGATTTTTGAGTTATAGAGTAAATCCAAATTTATTTGACGAAAACATAGAAGAATTTAAGAAGTTAAGTTTTGAAGAGCAAAAGAAATTGCTTATCGAAACGCTTGATAAAAATGATTTATACGTTAATTACAGCGAAATAGACGACGGCATTTATAAAATAGACGACGAGGATAAAAAACTCAACAGAGAATTCTACGGAGATTTTTAAAATGCCGGAAATGCAAAGATTAAGTCGGGAATATGATGTAATTTCTAAAATGGGGTATATCGAAAAAACAATCCCCGATTACTTGACCAATAACCTTAACAGTAGCTTTAGTTTGAGGGAGTATCAGGTTGAAGCAATAACCCGCTTTATTCACTATCTTGAAAAGCACCCTAATAAATCCATGCCTATCCAGTTATTGTTTAACATGGCGACCGGTTCGGGAAAAACGCTTCTTATGGCCGCAAATATATTGTATTTATACAGCAGGGGTTACAGACATTTTTTATTTTTCGTAAACAGCGTAAATATAATAGAAAAGACCAGGGATAACTTTTTAAATCCTCTTTCGTCAAAATATCTTTTTAACAATAAGATACAATTCGAGGGCAGGAATGTCGGCATTAATGAAGCCGTAAACTTTGAGGCTACCAATGAAAATGATATAAACATAATCTTTACCACAATTCAAGGTCTCCATAGCCAGTTAAATCTTTTTAAGGAAAATTCTATCACCATAGAGGATTTTGCCGATAAAAAGATTGCGCTGATTTCCGATGAAGCCCATCATATAAATACATGGACAAGAAATCGTTCTATAGGAAAAAAAGAAGTGGAGCTGAAAGATACATGGGAGGGTTCCGTTTCGAGCATTCTTAACAGCAATTCGGATAATATTATGCTTGAATACACCGCTACGGTTGACATAAACAATGCAAATATTTTTGAAAAATACAAAGAGAAGATAATTTTCGAGTACGATCTTAAACAATTTAGAATTGACGGCTACTCTAAAGAAGTAAAGGTGTTAGAGTCAGATTCGGAAGCGTTGGAAAGAATGTTAAAAGCCGTGATTTTAAGCCAATATAGAAGGAAAATTGCCGAAAAAAACGGACTGCATTTAAAGCCCATAATACTTTTTAAATCCAGAAGCATTGAAGAATCAAAAGAAAATTATGAGTTATTTAAGGACAAAATTAATGGCTTAAAAGCGGACGATATTGAAAATATAGAGCAATATTCAAATAATACGATTTTGGAGAAAGTTTTTCAATATTTTAATAGGAACAATATCGCTATTCAAAATTTAATTTTGGAGTTGAAAGAGGATTTTTCTTCAGAAAAGTGCATTATTCTTGATTCTGAAAATATAAATAAAGATAAGCAGTTAAAATTAAACACCCTTGAAAATGAAAACAATGAAATAAGAGCAATATTTGTAGTAAATATGTTAAATGAGGGGTGGGATGTCCTAAATCTATTTGATATTGTCAGGCTATATGATACCAGAGATGCCAAGGGCAATAAGCCCGGTAAAACAACAATAGCCGAAGCTCAATTAATCGGCAGGGGCGCGAGATATTATCCATTTAAATTTGAAAGCACTGGTGACCCGTTTAAAAGAAAATTTGACAACCTGCCTGAAGATGAACTTAAAATTATAGAAGAGCTTTATTATCATAGCGCAAATAACCCAAGGTATATTCAGGAATTAACTATAGCCTTAAAAGAAGCCGGAATTATGCCTCACGAAACGAAGGAACTTGAATTAAGAGTCAAAGATGAGATAAAAAAATCGGATTTTTGGAATAATGCATTTATATTTATAAACAAAAAGGAGAAACAAGATCGATCTAAATTAAGAACATTGCAAGATATAAATATATCAAAAGCATATAAATATAATTTAGCAACAGGTATGACTCGGGAATTTACCGTTTTAGCCGAATATGAAACCCCCGGTGTATTTCAAACTGTTACGAATCCGCCGATTAAACTGAAAATCTTTGGAGATGCCGTTATAAGAAAGACAATGGCAAAACTTGATTTTTATAGATTCAATAATCTAAAAAAATATTTTCCTTCTCTGAATAATTCGGCTGATTTTATTGAATCCTTAAAAGAGATAAGTGTTACTATAACGGCGGCAAAGGCTAAATCTAATAAGATTGAAACATTTGAAAAACTAAACATTTGCATATATGTTTTAAGCCAATTAGAAAAAGAAATTAAAAACGAATTTACCGAATATAAAGGAACAGAGTTATTTAAGGGAAATTTGATTAAGGAAATCGTGAAAGATAAAAATCTGAAAATAAATACAGGAGAATATTCCGAAGCGGAATATGGCAAGCCTATGAGCGAAAGCCCCCAATCGTTAAATTTAAGATTAATGGATAAAGAATGGTATATCTATAATGAAAATTACGGAACTTCCGAAGAGAAACAGCTAATACGTTTTATTGACGGAGCCATAAATGAATTAAAGAAAAAAAACTATTCCGGCATTTATCTTTTAAGAAATGAAAGTTTATTCAGTATATATAACTTTTCTGATGGGAGACCGACTGAACCGGATTTTGTATTATTTTTAAAAAAGGACAGTGCCGATAAATTAGAACAATACCAGTTGTTTATTGAATCTAAAGGAGAACACTTAATTCCTAAAGACCAATGGAAAGAGGATTTTTTGAAAGAAATTAGAGCAAAATATAAATTAAGCTCTGAGGATATGTTGTTTAGCGAGAACAAAGAGTATAAACTCATAGGTATGCCTTTTTATAATGATAATAAAAAAAATATATTTGTAAAAGAATTTTACAGCCAATTAAATTTAAATTTGCGCTATGAAATTGATGAAGCCGAGAAGTTCGTTCTATACCTGCCTGTTTATTCTTTAGAAGCCGCCGCCACGGCTTTTGGAAAGGAAGAATATGTCGAGAATTCGGGCTGGATGAGAGCTGAAATTACAGGAAGGAAACTTAATAAAGATATGTTTATTGCAAAAGTCGTGGGTCGTTCTATGGAGCCTGCTATTCCAGACGGCAGCTATTGTGTGTTCAGATTTGACAAAGGGGGTTCCCGAAACGGGGCCGTCGTTTTGGTAGAATCGAGACAAGTTGCTGATAGGGAAACAAATCAGAAATATACCGTAAAAAGATATCACAGCGAGAAAGAATATTTAGATAATGGAACATGCCGGAACAAACGGATTGTTTTGTCTCCGGATAACAAGGAATTTGAGCCGATAATCTTAGAAAATGCGCCGGAAACGGATTTCAGAGTGATTGCCGAGTTCTTAAGCGTTATATAAAGGAGAATCTAATCCAGCGATGAAGAACAAAAATGATAATGAAATAAATAATTTTGACGTAATTGTTGTAGGCGCCGGGCATGCCGGTATAGAAGCTTCTTTGGCGGCGGCAAAAATGGGCATGAATACCGCCGTCATAACTATTAATCTGGATAATATCGGACAAATGTCCTGCAATCCTGCAATAGGCGGTTTGGCTAAAGGACATCTCGTGCGTGAAGTCGATGCTCTCGGCGGCGAGATGGGAAAGGCTATAGACAAAACCGGCATTCAGTTCAGAACCCTTAATACGAAAAAAGGTCCTGCGGTCAGGTCGTCCCGCGCGCAAGCCGATATGTTCCGCTATAAAACTTATATGAAAAACGCTTTAGAATCTGCCGAAAGTTTGACCATAATTCAATCTATGGTAGATTCGCTGATTGTCAAGAATGGCAAAGCCGTGGGAGTCGTTTTATGGACGGGCGAAAATCTTTATTCCAATGCCGTTATTTTAACCACGGGAACTTTTTTAAGAGGGCTTGTGCATATCGGTCTTTTTAATTATAATGCGGGAAGAGCCGGGGATTTTGCTTCAAATAATCTTTCTTTAAGCCTGCTTGAAAACGGTCTTGAGCTTGGAAGGCTTAAAACGGGAACGACTCCGAGATTAGACGGCAGAACCATTGATTTTTCCGAGCTTGAAGAACAAAAAGGAGAAGACGATTTTATCCCTTTTTCTATTGCCGATAAAAATATAACTAATGAAATCAGCTGTTATATAACATATACAAATAAAAATACGCATAATATAATTTTAAACGATCTGGACAAGTCTCCCTTATACTGCGGAGTTATTAAAGGAGTCGGTCCGAGATACTGTCCTTCCATAGAAGATAAAGTCGTCAGGTTTAAAGACAAGGAAAGGCATCAGATATTTTTAGAAAGAGAAAGTTTAGGTTCCGTAGAATACTATCCCAACGGACTTTCGACGAGCCTGCCTTTGGAGACGCAGCTTAAATTTTTAAGAACGATTAAGGGGCTTGAAAACGTAAAAATCATGAGACCGGGGTATGCCATAGAATACGATTACGTTCTACCTACCCAGCTTAAACATTCTTTGGAAACTAAAAAGATAGACGGTCTTTTTTTGGCAGGGCAGATTAATGGAACTTCCGGTTATGAAGAAGCGGCGGCGCAGGGTATTATTGCCGGAATTAATGCAGTTATGAAAATTAAAGGAGAAAATCCTTTAATACTTAGAAGGGATGAGGCATATATAGGGGTTTTAATCGACGATTTGATTATGCTTGGAACAACTGAGCCATACAGGATGTTTACGTCCCGCGCGGAATACAGGCTCTTACTGCGTGAAGACAATGCCGACTTCAGGCTTTGTGGATATGGAAAACACTTAGGTTTGCTCGACGAAGAAAGATATTCTATATATAAAGACAGGCTTAAGAAATTTAACGAATTAACGGTTTTTTTAAAAACTTACGAGAACGGAAAATATTACGTTTTATTAAAACGGCCGGATTTTTTTATGGATAATACTATGCCGGATATCGGAAAAGAAATTGAAAAATTAGATATGAATATTATTAACAGGGTTCAGCTTTTTATTAAATATGAAGGCTATATTAGCAGGCAGAAAGAAGAAATAGACAGGTTAAAAAAATTCGAGGATGTTAAGTTAGGTGATGATATCGATTTTAATGCTATCCCCGGTTTATCGCTCGAAGTCGTAGAAAAACTCAATAAAATCAGACCTAAGACTATTGCGGAAGCAGGTCGAATTTCGGGCATTACTCCTGCCGCCGTCAGTATTTTATTAATGAGATGCCGCAAGTAGAGAAATTACAATATGTTTCACGTGAAACATATTGTAATTTCTCTTGACATAATTTTTTAAAAATAGCATACTTTTATTTAGTATAATTAATTTGATTTAAAATTTAACAAGGGATTATTTATGCGAAGTGAACCAGACAGTAGCAACTATTATTTAACAAAAATCAAAACCGGCTTTAACTCATTATTAACGAGTTTAATATTAAATAACGTAAATAAGTTCTCCTCTAATTATTTCTTCTGCATATAACCTTTTAATATTCTGTCTCCTTCTTAATAAATAGTTAAAGCTATTTATTAAGAAGGAGACAGAAAATGCAAGATTACAAAGATAAGCTTGAAAATCTTCCCGTAGATATAAAGCTAAGGGCGGTGGACAGACTTAAAATCCATCTTATGAGGCAAAAATACGGGTATTTTTCGCGGCTGTGTCTTTTAATGGCGCTGATAGGTCCAGGGATACTTGTTATGATTGCCGATAATGATGCCGGCGGCGTTATGACGTATGCCCAGACGGGCGCCATATTTGGAATAGGTTTTTTTATACCTTTTATGATAATAATGCTTCCCGTTGCATATATTGTTCAGGAGATGACCGTAAGGCTCGGAGCGGTTACACACAGGGGGCATGCCGAAATGATTTGGAAACGATACGGAAAATTCTGGGGCGCTTTTTCTTTAATAGACCTTGTAGTGGTTAACGCATTGACCTTAATAACAGAGTTCATTGGAATAACTCTTGGCATGCGGGTTTTTGGAGTACCCCCGTTAGTTTCGTCGATAACGGCAATTGCCGTTATTACTTCAATTCAGCTTTTCTTGCGCTACTTTGCATGGGAGTGGATTAGTTTAAGTATTGCAGTATTCAATTTAATATTTATCCCTTTAGTGTTTTTTATTCCGCATCTTCACTGGGGAGCGGTTGCAAGAAGTTTTGTTTCGTGGCATATACCCGGAGGGATAAATTCACTTTTTATATATGTAGTATTAGCAAACTTAGGAACTACAATAGCCCCATGGATGCTTTTTTTCCAGCAGTCTTCGGTTGTCGATAAAGGGCTCACCGTAAAAGATATCGGAGACGGACAAATTGACACTTTTGTGGGTTCAGTTTTTATGGTAATCGTTGCCATAGCCATTATCCTCATAACGGCAGGAACGGTTTACGGCATTACGCATATTTCAAGTTTAGACATTCAGACCATACTTTCCGCCGTATCTGCAAAAATGGGGTCTTTAGCAATGAGGCTTTTTGCCCTTGGACTAATAGAAGCCGGTCTCATTGCGGCTATTGCAATATCTGCAAGTACCTCTTGGGCTATGGGTGAAGCGTTCGGATGGCCGAAAAGTATTAATATCCCTCCTTTAGAGGGATGGAAGTTTTATCTGCCGGGCATTATAAGCCTGCTGATAGCGGGGGGAATAGTTTTAATTCCTAATGCTCCACTCGGGTTTTTAAACTTAACCGTTCAGGTTATTGCCACAATTTTTATGCCCGCGGCAATGATGTTTTTACTGCTTCTTTTAAACGATAAAGAGATAATGGGAGACCATGTAAATAAACCGTGGCAGAATATATCCGCATTTACTATAGTTGGGTTTTTGATAATTATGAACGGAGTATACGGATTAACTGTCGTATTCCCGCATCTCTTTGGATAATAACGTAATTTTAACTTATCCGCCGAAAAGTCCCCGTCCGTGAGGGCGGGGTAGTTCACATACAGGATATAAAATACAGGATAGAAAAATGAAAATAGAAGATAAAATTTCAAAAAAAATAAATCTCGACGAAGACTGGGAAGATTTTATTAAAGAAGAAGGCTTAGTAGATTATAATAAAATTCCGGTAGAAAGAGCCGACATCAAAGGATGGGTTTGGGTTGCTTTCTGGTTTTTAAGAATTTATATACTTGTCATGATTATATTAGTAATTATCGGATTTTCAAGAATCTGATAGGAGGAGGGTTAAATCAATGGAAATACGATATTCCGTTTGTCCCCATGACTGCCCTGATACATGTGCTTTAAAAGTAAACATAGAAAATGGAAGGATAGTTAAAGTAGGAGGCGATTCTTCCCATCCCATAACTCGCGGGGTTATTTGCGAAAAAGTTAGGGCTTATCCCGAAAGGATTTACGGCAACCGGATACTTTATCCCATGCGCGGAGCCGGAAAAAAGGGGAGCGGCGAATTTAAGAGAATAAGCTGGGACGACGCTATAGATGAAATTGCGGGACGCTGGAAAGAGCTTATTTCTGAATGCGGTCCCGAAAGCATTATGCCTTATTCTTACGGCGGAACGGAAGGAATAATAAACAAATCGAGTATGGACAGACGCCTTTTTAATAAAATAGGCGCTACGGCTCTTGACCGCACTATCTGTTCGACGGCTGGAAGTTTAGGCTATCAGCTGGCTTACGGTATTTCTAAAGGAGTAAATCCGTTAGATGCGGTTAATTCTAAATTAATTATTTTTTGGGGGATTAACGCTTTAGAAACAAATATGCATCAGGCTATTTTAGCGGATGCGGCCCGCAAAAACGGAGCTAAAATAATAGCCATAGACGTTCATCGGAATAAAACGGCAAAGTGGGCGGACGATTTTTACATGATTCTGCCCGGTTCGGATGGTGCGCTGGCTTTAGGTATAGCAAATATTATATTAAGGGATAATTTAGCCGATAAAGCATTTTTAGAAGAATATTCATACGGGTTTGACGAATTTCGTAAAAAAACTATGGAGTATCCTCCCGAAAGAGTTGCGGGTCTTACGGGCATCTCAAAAGAACGCATCGAAGGTCTGGCAAAGCTTTACGCTAAAACAAAGCCGAGTTTTATAAGAATCGGAAATGGTCTTCAGCATCATAACAACGGCGGTATAAATACATGGACAATTTCCTTACTTCCCGCGTTAACGGGGGCATGGCAGGATAAAGGCGGAGGCGCATTAAAATCTAATTCAGGCTATTTTCCGTTAAACGAGGATGCTTTAAAAAGGCCGAATTTAATTAAAAATCCTGTCAGAACGGTAAATATGGTTCAGCTCGGAAAAGCTCTGTGCGAACTTAACCCACCCGTTCGTTCGCTTTATGTTTATAACAGTAATCCAGCTGTCGTAGCGCCCAATCAAAACTTAGTCTTGAAAGGGCTCGGAAGGGAAGACCTGTTTACTGTCGTTCATGAACAAACGATGACTGATACCGCGAAATGGGCAGATATAATACTTCCTGCTACCACGAGTTTTGAACATGCCGATCTTTACGTCAGCTACTGGCATACCTCGCTTCAATGGGCAGACCCTGTTATTCCTATAGTAGGCGAGGCTAAACCAAATATCGAAGTATTTAAGCTCATAGCGCAATCCCTTGGATTCACGGATCAGTGCTTTTTGGATTCCGAAGAAGACATAGCCCGTCAAGCTTTAGATATTCCTTACTGGCGGGATAACGGGATAACATTAGAAATGCTTAAAAAAGAAAGATTTATTATGATAGATACTGAAGATTGTCCGTTTGAATGGGGCAAATTATCAACTCCTTCGGGTAAAATCGAGTTTAAGAGCGAAAAAGTTGCATCAGGCGGACTTTTAAATATACCGGACTACAAGCCCATAAAAGAGTATATATTAAGCCTCGGCAATAAAAACAGGACTTCACGGTCAGAATCTAAATTTCCCTTAATACTTATTACGCCGCCGAACCATTATTTTTTAAATTCTTCTTTTGCCGGGGTTTTTTCTCTAAAAACTAAAGCATTGGAACCGCTTTTAGAGATTAACCCGAAAGATGCCGAAGAAAGAGGAATAAGTAACGGAGATTTAGTAAAAGTTGAAAACGAGCGAGGCTGTATATTTATAAAGGCAAAGGTTTTGGATTCAGTTTTGCCCGGCGTCGTCGTTTCGACAGGCTTGTGGTGGAGGGAAAATTATAAAAACGGCGGCGGAATAAATGTTTTAACTCCTGATAATTTATCCGATATCGGCGGCGGAGCAACTTTTTTCTCGGCATCCGTGGAAGTTAAAAAAGGCTACCCCAATTTGCCGATAGAAACTTAACCAAAACTAAAAACTCCTTTATTTATCTGTCGTTTCTGTAATTATTGCTAACTATATTCACCCATCAGGTGAAAAACAAATATATAACCCAAATCCCGATTTAGAAACTATTTAATAAATTCCAATATCCCGTCATTGCAAGCGCAGCGAAGCAATGACATTATTAAGTAATTCCAGCAATCCATATATATAAAATCCTAAATCTGGATTTGGGATATAATAAAAAAATGGATGTTTTTGATATAATGCTATGGATGTAAGTTTTTTTATTGCAAAATTAAAGGTTGTTAATTAATGCCGACGCCTGAAAAGAAATGGCTTAACAAAAATGTGTTATTTATCTCTCTCAATGCCTTTTTTACGGACATGGGGCATCAGGCGATTCTTGCAATATTTCCTATTTTTCTTGTTTTA
>JAKASB010000041.1 GCA_021828255.1 bacterium
ATTGCCGGTTATAAGTCCATCCGCATTTGCGCTTTTCGCCGTTTCCACAAATTTTAAATCGTTAATATCGTTAAGTTTAACTTCGCATTTGCCGGGAGTAATAAACAAAGCAACTGCCGCCGTAAAATCTAAAAAATAATCAACATCCGTTTTTTTTAAGCCAAACTTATTTCTTCTTAAAACTAAGGAATATTCTAAATATATTCTGTCGTCAAGAGCGAGCGTAAATCTTTTATCCAAAAAATAATCAAGTATCCTCCATGGATAGCTTTCGGAAATAAATCCTGAAATAAATACGTTTGTATCTATTACCAGAATCATAATATTTCTTTTCTTACGGCATTTATCTCTTTATCTGTATCTTCAGTGGAAATTTTATTTTTTTTAAAGGTAATCCTCATATTTCTGACAGCAGCCTTTGTCTTCATCGATTTAACAAAAAAAAGAACTTGCTCTAAGTTTGTTTCGTCGACGGGCAACATAAGGGACGAAGGCTTCCCGTTAGAGGTTATAATAATTTCGCCTTCTTTTTTTAGTTCGTTTAAAACCGATGCCGTTTTTAATCTTAAATCTCTAGATGGAATGAATTTCATACTCAACCTGTTATGTATTAATTATATTTTGATTATGTATCGTAATCGTTACCATTTATATTACATCAATCGTAAAAATTTGTCAAAATTAATTTATCACCTTGCTAATTATTTACGATTTTATTATAAAAATTTTACTAAATATGTTTTCTAATTTTTGTTCAATATCAATATTTTCCGGTAGTTTTTCATGGGGAATTTTTAAGTGATTTAAAACCGTTTCAAATCTTCTAAATCCGCCGTTACTTCTTAACTCAACCCATTCAACTTTTCGGCTATTTAATTGTTTTTTATTTGTATCCGAAAGTTTGTCAGCTACAAAAACCTTGCTATCCCTGGCAATAACTGCGTCAGCGCTTTCTGGATTGCCACGACCCATTAACTTAACTTCGCACTTGTGCTGTTTTTTGCCCTCGATTAAATAAAAATCAATTTCTCTTTTAAAATCGTTTTCCTCAATAATTTTACCTTTTATTTTAAGAGAATAATTTTTGTTTGAAACGCCGTATAATTCGCACAAAGTTTGCATTAAGGGCTTTTCAACTCGTTTTCCGGCAGTACTCCAAAGGCCGCCTCTTAATTCCGCCCTTTTTACCGCAAGCGTATTTATAATAATTAAACTTTCGCTAACATTTAAATCAACACTAACGCCTTTAAATTTGATTGTCAGGGTAATATCTAAATCGTGTTCGGTATCAACAAGATTCTTAATTGCTTCATAAAGCGTGTTATAATGTTCATTTGATGCATCAATCACGATTTCTTTTTTTGAAGAATTAAACATATTGTGAATCGTCTTCTTGTTTAAACCGGAATTTATCGCAATATCGCGGGCAGGTAATTTCGGATTTAAAAATTCATTTTTATACCAATCAATCGTAATATTAGTATTTTTAAATTTTGCGTCGACGATTTTTTTAAAAAAATCAATCGCGAATTGCAAAAACTCAGCATTGATTAGCGTGACCACCTCAATTCGGTAGTCCTCGCCCTTTAATAATTTTTTAATAATATTTTTTACTACTTGTTCCGTTATTGTCATATTTTTTCTTTTGATAATGAAGTAAATTTTTTTATATCCAAAAATATAGATTGATTATTTTTTGAGTTAAATAAATTATTATCTTTGCATAAACTTTCTTGGATTCTGTTAATGTATTTTTGCTCTTTTTCGGTCAGAAAGAAATATCTGTCTAAATTTGCCGCCGCCCGGCCAAGTGTACCGCTACCTGCAAAAGGATCAAAAATTAAATCACCGACAAAAGAATAAAATCTTATTACCCTATTACATATTTCTATTGGAAAAACAGCGCTATGCACCTTATCAAAAGCAGGATCTATTCTCCAAACGTTCATTGTTTCATATTTGCCTAAAACTTTGCTTCTTTTTACTTTGTCCCAATTATATTGATGCATATTCCAGTCAAGTAATTTATCCGTTTTCTTTCTATAAACCATTAACATTTCAGTGACCGCATTTGGTTTATACCCAAGCGGTTTCCTGTGCTGTAAAAATCCGGCATTCCTATTTTTCACGCATGCTTCAGGTTTAACCCATACAATATCGTCAATAAATTCCCAGCCCATTTTTACTAAAAACGGGTGAATATCGTAAGGAATAGGATATCTTTTGCTTGCATGCGCCCGACTTATCCTAGGGATAATAATTGGCGAAGTGTTAAGAATAAAAAACCTGCCCTCTTTAGTGACCCGGTGGACTTCTTTAAAAACCTTTTCTAAAAAATTTAAGTATTCGTCATAACTTTGATAAATAGAGTAATCTCTCGCATTGTAATATGGCGGGGAAGTAAAAGTCAAATGTACTGATTCGTCCGGAACATATTTTAATGCTTCCTGAACATCGCCCTGTACGACCGTATTTTTTAAAAAATACGGAAACTCGTCATGTCTTTGCGCGCTATTTGATTTATAACTAAAACCGTTTACTTCTTTATTTATTACTTCTTTTATCAATTCATTAGGGTGATTAAGTAATTTTTTTAATTTTTGTTTTATATCGAGTCTACTAGCAAAAACAAGCAATCCTCTTATTGCCTGCATTACTACTTTTGGGTCGCTATCTATTAAAAAATTTATTAAAGCTGGAATTGCTTTTTCATTTCTTAACCGACCTATAGCAGACACAGCCTCTCGTCTAACCTCAGCGCTTTCATCGTTACCGGCATATTTTATGAAAACAGAAAGTAAAGAAATGTCTACCATCTTAGCTAAATTTTTTAGAGATAATGCCCTAATGTTTTTGTTTCGGTTGTTTAGTAGATTTAATAACGGTTCCCTGCTGTAATCATTTTCCAAATGTCCTAATTTTTCTAAAACATAAACTATTGTTCCGTCATTTTGATTTTGAAGAAAAGCAAGAAAGGCTTGAGTATCATTTTTTAACCCATCAATCATTTCTTTGTTTATTTGTTTACTAAAAAGAGTTCTATTCATATTTTTATATGATTAAATTTTAAATTTAAAGATAATTTTGTTATTTTTAACAGTATTTTTTAAATATTTACATAAACCAAATATACCGCTTATCTAAATATTTGTAAACTAATTTTTACAAATATTTTAGGGAATAAAAACAAAAACTCCCTGAATTTAGGGAGTTATAATTAGATAATTTACAATATGCTATAAAGTATGACCTCAAAACGGAATATCGTCATCGTCCTGACTTCCCGCTCCGCCGTAGCCGCTTTCGGCATTTCCGCCCTGAGCGGCATAGCTATTGCTCCCGGCTGCGCCGCCCTCTTCGGTAATTTCCGCCCCGCTTCCCGCCCCGCCTTTGGCGCCCAGCAGAACGATATTAGTCGCAACTATTTCAGAAATATATTTTTTATTTCCGTCTTTGTCGTCGTAGGAACGGTTGTTAATCCTGCCTTCCACGAAAACCTGTTTTCCTTTGTTTAAATAGTTTGCAAGAGTCTGCCCCATTTTTCCGAATGCTACTATGTTGTGCCATGTTGTCTTTTCCGATTTATTGCCAGATTTATCGTTAAAATATTCCGATGTAGCAATGGAAAACTTTAAAATTGCCAGACCGTCCGGCGTGTACCTGAGTTCAGGGTCCTTGCCCAGATTGCCGATTAATAATACTTTGTTAAGACTGCCCATAAAACCTCCGAAATTTAATTAATATTAAATATTTTAATAAAATTTGAACTTAAATGTAAAATTTATTTATAAAATTATGATAATTTAAGTAATTTATTTTGGCAAGTTAAATTTCCGTTAAATTTTTATTTCATTTTTATTTCGTTTATGTTAAATTTTGGTTACAAAACCCGCTTAAAACCGGCTCGCCGTTAATTAAATCAGGCGGATAGATATTCATAAATTGACGATTTTTGACTTTTTTTGGGATAATGGTATAATTAATATATAAAACAAAAATAGAATTTTTAAAATAAAATTTTATGATTAGAAAAATCGGTTTATTAATAAAAAACCGCAATGGCGCTTCGCTTCTTGAGGTTATGATTGCTATGGTGATTCTTACCGTCGGATTTCTGGGCGTAATGGCGCTGGCGGTCGCTCTTACTAACAACAATGCGACGGCCGGCAAGATAAATACGGCTACTGCTATCGCGCAGGCGGAAGTCAGTCAGCTGAATTGTCTGGGGGTTAGCGGTATAGAGCAATATTTTCCTCAAGTAAATCCGTGGACATATACTTATACCGTAAATCCGACGGTTTTAACGCCGGATGCGAGAAATTCGGTAACGTCCTGCATAAATTCAGCTTTGACAGCTGGGGGTCCGGCGCCTGATTCTCCTGCGCCTGCCGGACTTGGCGTTACTCTTCCTTATACGGTTACAATTAATTTTTCCAATAATCCAAATCCAGCATCTACAACTGTCATAAATGCGCAGATAGAAGTCGGCTGGCAAGATATGGGACAGCATGTTATCGAGATGAATGATTTAATTTCATAAATATTTAAAAATATTATGGATAAAAAAAGGACAGGTTTTTATAAACATAGAACTTTCGGGATTTTGAAGAACAGTAATGGCTTGACATTAGTCGAACTTATAATAGCTCTGGCAATTTCCGTGATAGTAGTCGCGGCGGCGGGGTTTATTCTGTTAACTCAATCAGGGGTCATAAGATTTAACAGGTCGGTTTCGACCGAACAGCAGAGGCTAAATACGGCATTTAATACCGTAAGATATTCTCTGCGTATGGCTGGATTCGATTACGGAAATAAGTATTATGCCCAAGCGGGTTCAATGCCTCCGGTTCAGGTCGTTAGCGCGTCGTACCCAACCAATCCCTATGAGGTTTTAGTCAGTTACAGCACCGTAGTTAACGAGTCTAATCCTTGCGCTATAACATCATTTGCACAGGGAATTGTTGGAGGACCGGAATATGATTTGGGTCAATATTGCAATGCAAACAATTTTTACATTGGACAAATTATCAATATTACAAATCCGATAGCCTTAAATGGTCAAACACTTCCTTCACCGCCGATAACTCTTTGTGTTACAAAGGTTCAGCAGCCACCTGTGGGGACTTACGGGCGAATACAGGCAAACCCGGGTAATGGCGGCGTATGCGGGGCTAATCCTATACCGCCTAAAGGCATCGGTAGCGGAGATGTATCTTCCATAAGTCAGGTTTTATTTTATTGGGGGAATACCGCGTATAACTTTAATGCCCCGTTTAAGGTTCCGGGGAATTTGTACGAATGCCAGGTTGCTCCGGTAGTAATTAACCCTACTGCCCCGACTTGTACGGCTAATACTACTATTATGCTTAGCGATTACATAAATAATTTTGCGGTTACGCCTCAAGGATATAGTTTTAATAACCCGCTTTCATACTACATAACTTCAACTTCTCCTGCCACACAAATTCAAGTTTATTATAGCAATACCACAAATATAGCAGAGCCGCCTTACTTAAATTTGTCTATTACGGGCGAGTCTAACGTGGCGTTGTCGGATTCACCCGCTTACAGCGTTAATGTTCCTTACAATTCCAATGCAGGCGGGGTTGGGGCTAAAGGAAACGCCGGTCAGATTGTAGGCAATAATGTTTTGAAAACCTTAAATTCAAGTGTTTTTTTAAGGAATGTCTATTACGGCAGTTAATTGACAATTATGAAAAACAAAAATTTTGTAAATATTATAACAAGAAATAATCAGGGTATAGCCCTTGTAACGGTAATATTGGTTATCGCAATTCTGGGGATACTTGCGGCTGTAGCTATCGAATCTACAGGCTCCGATATTATAAATGCCGGAAATTACACATCGTCGGAGCAAACTTTAAATATATCGAATTCCGCTATGAATATCGTATTGGCTCAGCTGAACACGAATCAGCAGACCAATACGGGAATAGGTATGCCGTCCCCCGACATATATTATTACACTATCGGCGGCAATAATACGGTACAGCAAAATTCGGCGTATATCGGATTAACCGCCGCAAATATAAATTCCAATTTTTCTAATGCGCTGGGATTTACTACTAACGGCGGTTCATTCGGTTTTGAATACGAGGGGGCTTACGGAGGCGTCCCTGGCTATAGCCTGAATTACCATTTTTATAACGGACAGATTAATACCATAACCCAAAATCAAAACGCTTCAAAAACGGTTCAGACCGGAATGACTTTCAGCTATGGACCGATTCAGGTGGGATACAACCAGTAATAACCGCACCGGCAGGCGAAGTCCGGCGCCCATATTCTTCTACTAAAAAGCAGTGCTTTTTAAAGCATGCAGAAGAATATATTTTAAAAATGGGGGCAGACATATGAGAACTGTTAAACTGCAATAAGACAAATGAGATTAAAGGAGGAGAAATGAATAGTAAAACGAGATTTTTTATGAAAATAATCTTTGCCGTTATTTTCGTAATATTTTTAGGTTCAAACTTCTTTGCCGAGAAAACTTATGCCGCCGATACCTCTTTGCTTACAAATCTTAATAACCCGAACGTTTTCATATTTTTGGATACTTCCGGCTCTATGATGTGGAATGAGGGAATTGACTATGGGGGTTCAACGCCTGGCTACGACGTTCCGGAATCATGGCTAGGGCCTGTCCAGGCGCCTGGGTCGAACAGCGTGTTTTCAAAGATATATAATGCAAAAATGGCTATAGCCCAGATAGTAACGGACCCCTCTTTTTCGAATCTTAATTTTGCGTTTGCGACATTCGACCAAACCCATTCAGGCGCGCCGGATAAGTGCATAGATTCAAACGACGGGTCTTTTCAAAATCCGCCTACCGCTCCATATTTTCCCTACCCAGGAGGCCCCGGAACCGGAATTACCGATGAAACCGGCGCGTATTTAAGCGGGAATAATCCAAATTATCCTTTTACGTCTCAGTCGTGTAGCGGCAATTCTAATCCATCAACATCAGAATATTTTATTTCCTATGATTATGCTGGTTTTTTAAACGATAAGGCAAGCACCACTGGGCTTTCCCCATGGACTTTATATGTTCCTACGACCACACCCACAACGACTACTACTATAACTTCGAATCCTAACAATTCGACCGACCCGTATTTTGACCCGGCAAATATTGCAGGAACTGCAATAAATGATGTTCTATGGACTAACCCAGATTACGGAAGTACTTTTAAAAACCCTGCCGGAACCACTGTAGCAGGGTTAAAGGCTGCAGGCGACACGCCGATGTATTCGATGGTTTACAATATGGTAACATATTTTACCAATTCCCTTGCAGCGGACACCGCCACGGCATGCCGCAGAAATTTTAATATCATTATTACCGACGGAGAAGCAAACACCTATAACTCCGCCGAAACTCCAAGCGAACTTTATACTTTATATACAACATATCCAACCGGGACGACATATCCTCCCGGGACGACATATCCTCCCATAGAAACATTTATTATAGGGTTTGGTTACAGCGGAGGCGCAACCGGACCGGTTTATATTCAGGCAATGGCAAATGCAGGAGCCGGAATCGGCCCACCCAGTCTTGCCGGTGTTTCTAATCCATTACAGTTTCCAGCAACGGTAGGTAGTTCTTCGACCGTGCTTGTTTTGCCTGCTGCAGCTTTTTCAACTACAAACGGAGTTTTAGTCGGCGATACAATTTCGGATAACGGAGATCAAAGCTCGGACTGCGAAACCAACAACACGCCCAAAAACAGCGGGGTGTATGCAAACGGTTACGACTGCGCCGTTGTTACGGGCGTATACCCCAACACGGACGAGGTGTTGTTGTCAAATAGTTTAAGCGCCGCCTTTACTTCGGCGGGTTCAGGCACCGTTACGGTTTCAGGCACCGTCTATTTAACCGTTAATTATAACCAGCTCATAAGTTCCCTTACGACGATATTCGACCAGATAGAAACACAGTCGGCTTCTTTTACTTCGCCAGTCGTCCATCAGGTTAATGCGCAAAACGGCGATGTCTATTACGCAAACTTTAAGGCGTTAAACCAGCCGTTATGGGGAGAGGGCAATATTTTTCTATTTAAGTTAAATGCGGGGCAGTTAACAGGTCCTAACAACGTTCCCGCCACCGTTATTGCACCCAACGGTCAAAGTCAAATAATTACAAGCGACTCATACTGGGATAACGGCAATGGGGCGGGCGGAGAGCTTCAAACGGAATCTCCAACATCGAGGTTTATAATAACAAGCTATTTAAATTCTTCTACGGGGTTAGATACTACGGTTAATTTCAGCACAAGCAATGCGTCAAACTTAGAAACGCTGTTGGGCCTGAATTCGACTAATTACACTACGGTTTGCCCCAGTTCCCTATCCGAAAGCGCTTGCGCGGATGATATTATAAATTTCGTATTAAACCCCGACAGCACGACCGATAACTGGAAACTGGGGGCGATATTTCATTCCGACCCCGTATTGATATCCCCCCCGCCGTATCCTTATTCAAGCGTATCATATCAGGCGTTTAAAACGCAATATGCCGAGAGGCAGCAGGTTTTAGTCGCCGGAGCAAACGATGGCATGCTTCACGGTTTCGATGCCGGGACATGGGACACAACCACAAGTTCTTATACTGACGGAACGGGAGCGGAGCTTTTTGGATATATTCCGCCGAGCTTTTTGGATACCGCGGGGGCAAATCTTACCGCCTGCGTTCCTTCGGATACGACTATAACGCTTCCCGAAATTTCCTGCTGGTACGAATCTTCTATATCCAAGCCGTCTATTTACGAGTTTGTCGATTCGACACCTTCCCTTAACGATGTGTTTTTCGGAAATGTTTTTAACGGAACGACAAACAGCCTCGATGGTTCCAAATATCCTATATCAACAACGGGAACGCCTACAAATAGCTGGCATACGGTTTTAGTAGGCGGCGAAAGGAACGGCGGAACAAGTTATTACGCGGTCGGCTTAACGAATCCCGCAAATGTGAGCACATACCCCGACCCGTTGTGGAGTTTTTCCGATGCAGCCGCATCAACCGCCCCTATGGGCAATACATGGTCGGAGCCTTTGATAACTTATGTTTGCCTCCCAAACCCTAATTATAACGCAACCAACGGCAGAACGGGCGTATGCGGAAATAATCCTACTCCGGCAAATCCGCTAACTCCTCCGCAGTATGTAAAAACCTACGCAGGTTTTATGGGAGGGGGATATTCGTCAAATAATTCGGCGGGTCAGGCAGTTTATTCGTTATATGTCGAACCCAACCCCGTAAATACAGGAACGACGGCAGCCCCAAACTATGTTGACGAACAGGAGTTATGGAAATTCGACAGCTCGAACGATACAAATATGACATATTCGATACCTTCGAGCATTTCTCCCGTTTTAAGCGGCAATTTCAGGCTTCAAGCCTTTTATGTGGGAGACTTAGGCGGGCAGATGTGGGCGTTTAATATACCCGACGAGACGGCGCCGTCTAATTGGACGGGATGCATGGTTTTTGCGTCCAATCAACCAGCCCCCTCTTTAAATATCTTTTTCCCGCCGGCAATATCATACGATACATCCGGCAATTTGTGGCTATATTTTGGAACGGGCAACAGGGAAAATTTAACCGACGTTACTACTACCAGAGATAATGAATTAATAGGAATAAATACTATAGGAACTCAGGGAATAGGGGAATGCGCTTCTTCAGGTCCGTATAACGAAACTAATAATTTTTTAACGAATAAAACAGGCGCAAGCGGCGTGGGAACCGTAACAAACGACGGCTGGTATATAACCTTAAGCTCGGGAGAAAAAGTAGTCGGTTCGCCTTTGGTATATGACCAAATAGTGTATTTTGTTACATACACGCCTTCCGCGACCGCGACGGCATGCGCCTGCGGTAATGGAACGGCAAAATTATATGCGGTTTATTATTTAAACGGCGGAGGGACGATTACTACATCGTCAAGCGGCAAGCCTATAATTTCAAACACCGCAACAAGCGGCGCACAATCTGAAACCATCGGATGCGGCGTTCCTTCGACGCCGGTAATTTCAATTTCAAACACCGCAACAAGTTCGAGCGGAGCGGCGCCGAAGGCACCGGTAAGTTCAAATTCAAACACCGCAACAAGTTCGAGCGGAGCGGCGCCGAAGGCACCGGTAAGTTCAAACGGTAATTTAATAATAACGACATCGACCGGGGCGGTTTTAACCCAACCAATACCCTCTCTTCCGTCAAATCTGATTCCGACTTCATGGTTTCAATTGCCGTAAATATTTGCATAGTATAATTTATAATTAATTAAGGAAGGAGCAAAAATGATTACATTAGCAAAAAAAGGATTTTTGATAATATTACTTGTTATTTCGTTTATAATATCGGGTATTCCCGTTCCGGGCTTAAAATGGATTTCCGCTGAAGCGGTTGGGACAAATGCAGGCAGTCCCGCATTGAGCAAACTGGCTCAGGGGACATATTCTTACGCCGGCATGATTACAAATATAAGCAGTTCGTCCATAACCCTGTATCACGGCGTAACCTGCATTATCACGGGTTCAACCGTATGCAAAGCCTCTATGTCTATGTCCGGCGGAAACATGATGAATATGCAAACCGTTTCCTGCTCGTCGTTTACCAAGGGCGAAACGGTTCAAATTTCCGCCGTCAAAAATTCAAGCGGACAGTTAGTTGCCGTCGAGATTCAGGAAGCATTTTTTTAACTTTCCCGCCGAGAAGTCCCCGTCCGTCAGGGCGGGGACGAAAGGCGGATGTTATTTTTTTGATTGATATTATATGATATAATTGTATATATGAAATATAATACAAATAAAGGTAATCATTCAGTGTATTATCCGCAGTTCCGGTCAAGTGATGAAAACTTATAAATTTAGATTGTCCCCGACTTCGAGACAAAAAGAAAAACTCGACTGGACGCTTGATACCTGCCGTGTTCTTTATAATTCCTGCTTAGTTGATAGAAACAGGCATTACGAGTCAACGGGCAAGGGATTGTCCCGTATGACCCAGCAAAAGATATTGGTTCAGGATAAGAAAAATATTGAATATCTTACGAATATTCATTCACAGGTATTACAAGATGTTCTTTTTAGGGTGGAAAAAGCCTATAATAATTTCTTCAGACGGGTTAAGGCTAAGAACGGCAAAGCTGGCTACCCCCGTTTCAAGAATTACGGCAGATACGACTCTATAACTTATACGCAATCAGGTTTCGGCATAGATGATACCGGCAAGTTATCATTATCCAAAATCGGGCATATCAAGTTAAAACAGCATAGGGGGTAATCGGCATTATTAAGACCTGTTCTATCAAAAAAGAGATAGACAAGTGGTATGTTTGCTTTTCGGTAGAATATACCCCTGTTCGTAAATCTATTCCAAATAAGTATATAGGCATAGACGTAGGCATAAATCCTCTTATAGCGTTATCAAACGGCAAACAGATAGATAATCCTAAATACCTTAAGGTTTCAGAAAAAAGACTTATTAAGAAACAAAGACGGCTATCAAGCAAGGTGAAAGGCTCTAATAACCGCAAGAAAGCAAAAGTAATTTTATCCACGCTTCATAAAAAAGTGTCTAATCAGCGTAGGGATTTTCAACATAAGTTATCCCGTGAAATAGCAGATAATTACGGCATTATAGGAGTAGAAGACTTACGAATAAGGAATATGGTTAAAAATCATAGGTTCGCTAAATCAATTAGCGACGCAAGCTGGGGACAGTTCTTTTCTTTCCTGATATACAAAGCGGAAGAAGCTGGTAGTCGGGTAGAAAGAGTTGACCCCAGATATACATCTATGGAGTGTCATGTATGCCACAATATAAATTACAATCTGACATTAGCCGACCGCACGTGGACTTGTCCCGTGTGTCATGCCGAACACGACAGAAATGTAAATGCGGGTATAAATACACTAAGTAAAGCAATACGGCAGGAACTGCCGGAATGGACGTTTGGGGAGATAAGCTCTATGGATGACCCCAGTTATAGCAATATAGCTGCGCTAAAAAGTATCTTATCAAAGAACCAAGAAGCCCCTCCCGAAAGGGAGGGGTAGTTCACTAAGCCGATTTTTAGGGCAAATGGAGGATGAGTTAGTCTTTATAGAGAGCGCATGATAACGGATTTTTTTTTAAGTTTGTATTGTTGGACGGCTATAGCCGTATTGACGATAATTTTAGGGATATTAGCCGTTATAACTTCGTTTTTTAGCGAAAATACCTCTCAAAGCATTGCAAAATTATGGGGAGTTTTGATTTTAAAAGCCTGCCGCATAAAAGTCGATATTACAGGTTCAGAAAATTTATCCCCCGAAAAATCTTATATTATCACTTCCAACCACCAGAGCTATTTCGATATATTCGTTTTGCTTGCTTATCTTAATATAAAATTCAGGTTTATTGCCAAAAAAAGCCTTTTTAACATTCCATTTCTCGGCTGGAGCATGAAAAGGCTTGGCTATATTCCGATAGACAGGGAAAA
>JAKASB010000042.1 GCA_021828255.1 bacterium
TTAAGGCTTTGGCGGTATAAAAACAGATTAGTTAGCACAAACGGCATATTTTTCTGTTGAAAAAGGCGTGCTTTTTCAATGCACGCAGAAAAATATATGTTTGTATGCCGGACTTTGTCCGCTTTGCCCGCAATGACTGCAAGATTGCTCCGCTTTGCTCGCAATGACATTAACGGTCATTGACGGAACGGTGTCATTGCGAGCATATCTTTGACTGCGTTTATAAAACCAACGGTTTTATGCAGTCAAAGATGCGAAGCAATCTAAATCATAATTATAATAATGCAAAAGAAGGAGTTTTTCGGAAATGGAAGATAAAGAGGTAAAAAAAGAAAACCACAACCATACCGATGTAAAAATTGAGGGAGACAATCACGGCGACCCGAGAATAATCGCATTTGTATGCAACTGGTGTACTTACAGCGGAGCAGACCTTGCGGGAACAAGCAGGATGAAGTATTCCGATAACGTCAGGGTTATCAAACTTCCATGCACGGGAAGAATAGACCCTCTTTTTATAATCGAAGCATTTAAAAAGGGGGCAAAAGGCGTTTTGGTTTCGGGATGCCATCCTGGGGACTGCCATTATACGAGCGGAAACTATCATTCAAGAAGAAAATATGCAACATTCAGGGATTTGCTCGGATATCTCGGGGTCGATTTAAGCAGGGTCGAGTTTTCATGGGTAAGCGCTTCCGAAGGTAACAAATGGGTTTCTATAATAAACGAATTTACCGATAAAATTAAATCCCTGCCCGGTAAATCAACCGATATATTTACAAAAAAATAAAGGATATATTTATGGCAAATACAAAGACCGGTGAAAAACTGCAAAAAATTGCAAAAGACCTTTTGGAAAGCGGAGAGGTCAGCCTGATAATAGGCTATGCGAAGGGTTCAAATCCCCAAAGAATGAGACCGTTTTTTACTACAAAATCCGAGGAAGCAGGCAAGCTTTCCTTCAGTCCTAATGCCGTTCAGGACCTTGCAGTGTTTTTAAAAAAACCTGAAGTCAAAAAGTTCGGAAAAATAGGGATAGTCGTAAAAGGCTGCGATGAGAAAGCAGTTAATACTTTAATTCAGGAATATCAAATTTCAAGGGATGATATAAAGATTATCGGGGTGGAATGCAACGGCGTAATAAGGCAGAATCTTGCCGATAAAGGAGAAACGGCGGTATCCGAATCCACCGTTTACGATAAATGCCTTATCTGCGAAGAACATATTCCCGCGCTGTACGATTTTCTCGTAGAATCGGAAGAGCCTAAGCTCAATCTGTCTGGAAACGTCAAGCCGTATGCGGGGATAGAAAAACTCGAAGCTATGAGCAGTGACGAGAAAAATGCTTTTTGGGATAAAGAATTCGATAAATGCATCAAATGCTATGCCTGCAGGCAGGTATGTCCGCTGTGTTATTGCTCCAGATGTATAGTCGAAAAAAATATGCCTCAGTGGATAGACACAAATTTGGAAGAGACCGGCAATGCCCAGTGGAATCTTATAAGGGCTTACCATCTTTCCGGAAGATGCATAGGGTGCGGCGAATGCGAAAGAGCCTGCCCGGTTAATATTCCGCTTATGCTTATTAACGAAAAAATGGCAAAAGACGTATATAACCTGTTCGGATATAAATCGGGATTAGATATTAATGCCAAGCCGGTTTTCGGAGTATTCAGCGAAAGCGATTTCAACGACTTTATTAAATAAGATTTGAATAAGATATTAGGGACGGTTTATAATGAAAATGGAAGAAAAATATTTTGAAATTTCGTCGGAAAACCTTAAAAAATTTGTGGAGCGGATTATAGCCGATAACTTTGAGGTTATTGCTCCCATGGATAAAGACGGTGACACGTTTTACGGAAAAATAAGCAAATTTGAAGAAGCAAACTTAGATATTCTTCTGCCCAAGATGTCTTATAAAGAATATCTTCTTCCAAAAACCGAAACGCTTTTCGAATATTCCTTCTCCGGCGCGGATACCGATATTAAAGACGGTCTGGAAGCGGCTGCCGGAGCAAACCAAAAAAGGGTTATTTTCGGCGGAAGACCGTGCGATGCCGGTGCGGGACCGATAATGGAAAAGGTTTTTAACTGGGATTATAAAGACGAATTTTTTAACGAAAGATTTAAAAATCTAACGATAATATCTATTGCCTGCGAAAAACCTGACACTTATTGCTTCTGTACCGAAATGCAGCTTTCCCCGGAAAGTTCTTACGGCTCCGACATACTTCTTAAAAAAGCGGGAGCTCAATATTTTGCCGTTATTACCGGCGAAAAGGGGCTGAAGCTGATTAAACCGTACTTGAGCCTCTTTAAAGAAACTACAAAAGCTCAAGTTCCGGCAGACAAAGACTGGAAAAAGATTTTTGAAATAGAAAAGACCAAAAGTTTCTTAGATAAAAATTTTGAACATAATTATTTTCAGGACAGATTTTTATCCTGCATAGGATGCGGCATCTGCACATACGCTTGCCCGACATGCCACTGCTTCGATATACAGGACGAAGGAACTTTAAAAGAAGGCAGAAGGATAAGAAACTGGGATTCGTGCCAGTTCGGCATATTTACCCTTCATACTTCCGGACACAATCCAAGAGTTACGCAGGGTGACAGATACAGGCAGAGGCTTATGCATAAATTTAAAATATACAGCGAAAAGTTTGATAAATATCTGTGCGTCGGATGCGGAAGATGCTCAAGAAACTGCCCCGAAGACATAGATATCAAAGAAGTGGCAAAAGACTTGGCGGATATGGCTTAACAGTTTAACGAATTAATTAAACATTTTTAACTTGTAGCAGGAGAGCAAATAGTTAATGGAAAATATTTACTTGCCTAAGCTGGCTGAAATAAAAGAAATAATTCAGGAAACCACCGATACCAAAACGATACGCCTTACCATAGACGGCGGCAGTATAGATTTTCTGCCGGGTCAGTTTGGCGAGTTTTCTTTTATAGGAGAAGGAGAATCGACTTTTGGGTTTTCATCGTCTCCTTTAAGAAAAGAATATTTCGAATTCAGTTTCAGGTTTTCGGGAAGGGCGACCACAGGTATGAACAGCCTGAATCAAGGCGATAAAATAGCCTTTAGAGGTCCTTACGGAAATTATTTCGATACGTCGAAAATGAAAGGAAAAGATATCGTTTTTGTGGGAGGCGGCATAGGCATGGCGCCGGTAAAATCCATTATGGAATACTGTTTCGACGAGCGCGGCGACTACGGCAAAATAACCATATTATACGGTGCAAGGTCGGTAGGAGACCTCTTATATAAAAGCGTATTCGACGAGTGGAAAAAACACAAAAACACCGATGTAATTATTACGGTAGATCCGGGCGGAGAAACCTCCGACTGGACGGGGAAAATAGGTTTCGTTCCGACCATTCTCGAACAACTGCCGTTAAAAGGCGAAAATAGCATTGCTATAGTCTGCGGTCCTCCCATTATGATAAAATTTGCGCTAAAATCATTGGAAGAAAAAATGGGGTTTGACAAGAACGATATTATTACTACGCTCGAAAATAGAATGAAATGCGGATTAGGTAAATGCGGAAGGTGCAACGTCGGAAGCGTTTACGTCTGCAAAGACGGTCCCGTGTTTACCGCAAAGGAGCTTGAAAGTTTTCCCAACGACTTTTAGGAAACATAATATATAATATATTTATATGCAGCTATTAATAATCCACGCCGATGATTTTAACTATTCTTTAACCGGTAAAACCCCGGTTGCGGAAGAAATTGACCCAAGTATCGTTAAGGAAACCGGAAATTTCTTTGAAGAACCCTTAGTGGTTTTTTGCACCGTCGAAAAAGACGATGCAAAAAATACGGCAAATATCGTAAAACAGGCTTTTGAAGAAATTAAAGAAATTGCAGATAAGTTAAAGCCCGGGATGTTAGTTTTATATCCTTATGCGCATCTTTCGAGCAGTTTAGCAGGTCCATCTTTAGCTATAGCCGTTCTCAATGACTTAAAAACAGAACTAGAATCTTTTTATCCCGTATATAGGGCGCCTTTCGGGTGGTATAAAAGTTTTAAAATTTCGTGCAAAGGACATCCGTTAAGCGAATCTTCGAGACATATAACGGTAACGGATTTTGCCGGAACGACTTTAAAAAAAACAAGGGAAGATGTAGTAAGGGAAGTTGAAAGCGAGTTTTATATTTTAAATTACGACGGCGCCGAAACAAAAATAGACTTAAAAAATGAAAACGTATTAAACGATAATGCACTTAAAGATTTTCCGTCTCTTAAAAAAGTAATTGCATATGAAGAATTTAAAATAAAAGAAGGCGAAACCCCTCCATCCGTTTCCGCTATGAGGCGGCTTGAAATAGCCGACCACGAAGAAAATTCCGATTCCGGTCATCTAAGATTTTATCCCAAGGGAACGCTTTTATATAAACTTTTATCGGATTGGGCGGAAGATATTGCCTTAAATCATTTGAAGTGTATGGAGATAGAAACTCCGCTGATTTATAATTGGAATAAACCGGAAATAAAGGGACAGGGAGAGTCTTTTCACGAAAGACACTATTCGGTTTTTGTGCCGGACGAGAAATCTGATACCGGCGGATTTGCGCCGTCTAAAGAGTTTGTTTTAAGATTTGCCGGGGATTTCGGGCTTTTTTCAATGCTTAAAGATGCCAAAATGAGTTATAAACAGCTTCCTCTTAGGTTTTATGAGATTTCAAAAAGCTTCAGATATGAAAAAAGCGGCGAATTATCGGGTTTAAGAAGGCTAAGAGGCTTTACTATGCCGGATATCCACAGTTTCTGTCTAAATTTAGAAGAAGGTTTTAATGAATATCAAGTGCTTTATAAGACATACGCCGATCTGGCGGAAGGGACGGGCATTGAATATGCTATAGTATTCAGAATAGTCAAGGAGTATTACGATAAATATAAAGATAAGATAGTAGAACTTTTAAAATATTCCAAAAAACCCGCGCTTATCGAAGTCCTGTCTAAAATGAAGCACTACTGGGCGCTTAAACACGAATTTCAGGGCGTTGATTCCGTAAACGGCTCATGCCAGCTTTCGACCGTTCAGCTCGACGTCGAAGACGCAAAAAGGTATGGTTTAAATTTCACGACCGAAACCGGTGAAAAAGCAGGATGCATAATATGCCACTCTTCCGTAGGAGCTATTGAAAGATGGATGTATCTTTTAATCGAAGAAGCGCTTAAAAAAAATATTCCGGTTTTTCCTCTATGGTTAAGTCCCACGCAGGTTAGAATAATTCCCGTATCCGATAAGTTCATGGATTTTGCGGTTAGACTCAAGGAAAATATTTTCAAGTCCGATATAAGAGTAGATATAGACGACAAGGATTTCAGCCTAGGCAAAAAGATTATGTTCGCTGAAGAAGAATGGGTTCCGTATATCGTAGTAGTCGGACAGAAAGAGTCGGAAAGCGGAGTTCTTTCCGTAAGGAACAGATATAAAGAGAGAAAGAATTTTAATCTTACGCCGCCGGATTTTATAAAAGAAATAAAAGCGGAAACTGAAGGCATGCCGTTTAGAAGACTTATTTTACCGGATATGCTTTCAAAAAGACCTATATTCGTTGGATAGATAAACGATTAGCAGATAATAGCAGATAAATTAAATTTTAAAACAGGAGCCGGAGTCAAGTATGGATAATGCGTCAAGCGAAGTTGCGGAAGTTGCGATAAAAGATGAGACTTCAGTTAGAAAAAGCGTTAATTTAAAATTAGATGAAAAGAGGACGCAGGAACTTTTAAAAAAGAAACTTGAAGCCGCCGCTAAAAAAGCAAATATTAAAGGTTTTAGACCTGGTAAAGCGCCTGTTTCTATCATTAAAAAATATTATGAACAGGAACTATCGGAAGAAGCTGCGGCAGAGATTTTAAATGAAGATTTCATAAAAATTGTTTCAGAAAAAGGTATATACGTAATAGGAACTCCGATGCTTGAGAAAAAAACCGAAAATGAATATTCGATATCGTTTGACGTGATGCCGGAAGTTAAAGATTTAAATTTAAACATTAAAGTTAAAAAAGTTAAGAAACGGGATATTACGGACGAAGTTATTAAAGAAGAGATAGATTTCCTTCTTGAAAGGCTGGCAGATCAGGAAAAGTTGGAAGATTCCGCCGTAATAAACGCGGACGACAAATATTTTGTTAAAATCGACTATATAACCGTTGATGAAACGGGCAAAGAGGTTGACAGCGCGAAAGATTATTCGATAAGCCTTAATTCCAGCATTATAGACAAAACATTCGAGGCTTCTTTTATCGGGAAAAAGAAAGGGGATAGTTTTGAATTTGACGATAAAGAAAGAAAAGTCGTCGTTAAAGGCTTTATTAAAGAAATAGATAAAAAAATCATGCCCGAATTAAATGCCGAAACTATTAAAAACTTCGGCGATTTTAAAGATGTCGCCGAATTTAAGAAATACGCCGAAAAAAATCTTAACGAATACGAGGAAAAAAGATACATGGATGCTTTGAGGGCTTCTATATCCGAAGAAATAGTAAATCTTAATCCGGTTGAGCTTCCAGGTAGTATTGTGGAAGAGGACGCTAAATCGAGACTTGAGGCAATGAAAAAACAGGGCAAGTATAAAGATATAAATGAAAAACAGACAGGGGAGTTTATGGGCATTTTAAGAATTATGGCAAAACGGGATATCGCCTTACATCTTTTGCTATCCGAAATAGAAAAAACCGAAAATATAACCGTAACCGGGTCCGATTTGGAAGAATTTTATAAACATACCGCTTCTATATCTAATATGAAGGAAGAAGAGGTTAAAAGTTTTTATTCCACAAAAGAAGCGCAGGAAAATTTAAAGTATGCTTTACTGGAAGACAAGACGTTTGATTTTCTTATACAAAATAAGGTATCATATATTAAAGGGTAAATGATATAAACATTTAAATATCGGGAGAGTAATAAAAATGTCGCTTGTGCCTATAGTAGTCGAACAAACACATAGAGGGGAAAGGTCTTACGATATATACTCGCGCCTTTTAAAAGACAGAATAATCTTTATAGGAGAGGCTATCGACGATACTTTTGCCAATCTTATTATAGCGCAGCTTTTGTTTCTCGAATCGGAAGATCCGGAAAAAGACATAAATATATATATAAATTCTCCGGGAGGCGTTATAACCTCCGGACTTGCCATTTATGATACTATCCAGTATATAAAACCGGATGTTTCGACGCTCTGCATGGGTCAGGCGGCAAGCATGGGAACGGTTCTTCTGGCGGCAGGGGCGAAAGGCAAGAGATTTACCCTTCCGCATGCCAGAATTATGATACATCAGCCTTCAGGGGGTTTTCAGGGACAGGCGACCGATATCGATATTCAGGCAAGGGAAATTTTAAGGATGAGAGAAGAGCTGAATCAGATATTAGCTTCTCACACCGGTCAGTCAATAAATAAAATCAGGGAAGATACCGAAAGAGATTTTTTTATGAGCGGCGCTCAATCGGTAGAGTATGGAATCGTCGATAAAGTAGTGGAAAAAAAAGAAATTAAAAATGTGAAATAATCATTTTTAAAATTTATATAGAGGAATTTAAAAATGGCAAAAAAAAATAATAATAACGACGACAACTATGGAAGGGAACTCTACTGCTCTTTTTGTGGGAAATCCCAGGACGAGGTCCGAAAACTTATTGCTGGACCGTCGGTTTACATATGCGATGAATGTATAAGCCTTTGCAACGATATTATATCGGAGGAAAGCAAACCTGTTCCTACCGAAGTAAAAGTTGAAAATTATCTTTATAAGCCGATAGAAATTAAGGCTTTTTTAGACCAGTATGTCGTAGGACAGGAAAGAGCTAAAAAAATTCTTTCGGTTGCGGTTTATAATCATAATAAAAGAATAGAGCATAATCTTTCATTTAAAAACGCCGAAAAATCTTATAATCATAATAATAAAACAGGCAAAATAAACACCGATTATAATATGCGCGTGCACGATAAAAATAATATAGACGTGGAAATGCAGAAAAGCAATATTTTAATGATCGGTCCCACCGGAAGCGGGAAAACCCTGCTTGCTCAGACGCTTGCCCGAATGCTTGACCTGCCTTTTGCCATTGCCGATGCTACGACGCTTACGGAAGCCGGTTATGTCGGCGAGGACGTCGAAAGCATTCTGCTTTCGCTGCTGCAAAATGCCGATTACGATGTCGAAAGAGCCCAAAGGGGCATTATATATATAGACGAAATAGATAAGATAGCAAAGAAAACGGATAACGTTTCCATAACAAGAGACGTATCTGGAGAGGGCGTTCAGCAGGCTCTTCTGAAAATTATAGAGGGAACCGTATCAAACGTGCCGCCTAAAGGCGGCAGAAAACACCCGCATCAGGAATTTTTGAGGGTAGATACAAACAATATCCTTTTTATTTGCGGGGGGGCGTTTAACGGTCTCGATAAAATTATTGAAAAAAGAATTCATCAACAGCCGATAGGTTTTAATGCGGGAGTTAATTCCGGCAAATCCGTCAGTCCTTACGAGATAATGAAACAGGTTGAGACCAAAGACTTGTTGAGATACGGACTGATTCCGGAATTTATCGGCAGGCTTCCGGTGGTAGCCACACTTGAAGAACTGGACGAGAAGGCTCTTGTAGAGATTTTGACGAAGCCTAAAAATGCCTTGGTTAAACAGTATCAAAAATTATTCGAACTCGAAGACGTAAATTTAAGATTTACCGATTCCGCTATTAAGGAAATTACAAAAAAGGCCGTAAAACACGGATCCGGGGCAAGGGGCTTGAGGACAATTCTCGAATCTATAATGCTCGATGTTATGTATGAAATACCAACCGACCCGACTATTAAAGAATGCGTCATAAATGACGATGTTATTATTAATAACGGCCAGCCTATTCTTCTTTACGAAAAGGATGCCGGTGCAAAATCGATTTAAGTATATTAAATATATTAAAAAAATGTTATAAAATATGATTTTTTTTGTTGACATCTTCATTAAAAACATATATATATTATATATACTTAAGTAAAGCGCCTGCAAATGTAGCATTTCAGAGATGCTTAAGCAAAATTAAACCATTAAAACCTTAAAATGTAAGGAGGAAGTTAGTATGACAAAAGCAGAATTAGTCGATGCAATCGCAAAATCATCTAAGCTTACAAAAGCGGACAGCGAAAAAGCCCTCAGCGCGACAGTTGACTCAATAATCGGCGCTTTAAAAAAAGGTGATGTCGTCAGACTCGTCGGCTTTGGCACGTTTGAAGTAACAAAAAGAGCCGCAAGAAAAGGCAGAAATCCGCAGACCGGAAAAGAAATTCAGATTAAAGCCTCCAAATCGCCTAAGTTTAAAGCCGGTAAATCTTTCAAGGAAGCCGTCAATACCGGAAAGTAATTTACCATTTCATCTAAACCCTCATTTTATTGCATTGCGGTCATGGTTTGTTGATCTTTTAAAAATGGAAAATGAGGGTTGTTTTTTTGGGGCGGATAGCTCAGCCGGTTAGAGCATCGGCTTTACAAGCCGGGGGTCACAGGTTCGAATCCTGTTCCGCCTACCATTACCTTCGCGGTTGTCAAATCTGGAATTTTCTTGACTTTTTATTATTATTCGTTTATGATTAAATAATCATGGAAACTTTTATTTTCGATACTCTGGCTTATTCCGAAAAATTGACCAATGCGGGTATGCCTGAAAAACAGGCAAAGGTATTGGCTGAAGCTCAGGCGGATATTCTGTCTAAAAGTATCTTAAATTTAGATTCCGTAGCCACAAAAGCAGATTTAAAAGAGCTTGAAGCAAAAATCGATATCAAGATTAATCAACTGGAGATCAGGCTTATTAAATGGTTTGCCGGATTATTCATTGTTCAGGTTGGAGTCACGGTAGGCATTGTTCTGACCGTGATAAAATTTATGCATTAGAATTTAAGATTTTACTATCATATCGTCTTATCTCATATCTTACATTATAATACGGGGCTGTAGTTCAGACGGTTAGAACGCCGGCCTGTCACGCCGGAGGTCGCGGGTTCGATCCCCGTCGGCCCCGCCATTCAAAACTGCAGTAAATAAGCCATTTCAGACCTTGACAATTAATTCTAAATAGTCTATAATTTACATAGAATTTATCAAAATCATAATATTTTTGCCACAAATTTGCCACATTAACAGGGGGCGGTAAAATGTCTGATAATATCAGTAAGAGAGGCGGTATTTACCATTACGCATTTATGATAGACGGTAAACGGTATCGGGGTTCGACTAAAACTACCGATAAAAAACTTGCCGAAAAGATAGCGGATACGATAAAAGCCGATATACTCCGTAAAAAACATAATTTGCCGAGCGCAATAAATTATAGTTTAGGCGATGTTTTTGATAGTTATCTATCATCGCAATTAACCGGCGCAAAAAATAATGAAAGAAAAATAATAGCCGCAAAACATTTTTTACCGTTTTTTAAAAATAAACCCATTCAGTCTATTCCAATAGACCAGATTGAAAATTACCAGCTTAAACGAAAACTTGAGTTTTTATCTAACCCTAAAAATGCAGGTAAAAGAGAGCAGGAAATATCGTTTAGGTCTGTTAACATCGAAATTTCTACCCTGCACCATTTCTTTAATTACTGTATCAAAAAAGGTTATTTAGAAAAGAACCCCTGCGCAGGTATTAAGAAATTAAACGAATTATCCCGCCTGAAAACCCTATCCGACGAAGATATAAATAAACTCATCGCCGGAGCGACGAATAAGCTGACAAGAGATTTAATTACTTTTTTAATTTATACTGGTTGCCGGAAAGGCGAGGCGTTAAATCTTAAATGGGACGATGTGGATTTACAGAACGACGTAATAGCCATAAAAGGGACTAAGACTAAGTATGATAGATATATTCCTATGTCGAAGCCTTTAAAAGAGCTTTTAATGGCAATTGAAAAGAAAGACGGTTTATACGTATTTAATTTAAACGGGGCAAAATTAGGCAATTTTAGAAAGTCTTTTATGACCGCCTGCAGAAACGCCGGACTAAAAGATTTAAGGATACACGACCTAAGACACGTCTTCGCAAGTAAAATGGTTATGAACGGGACGAGCTTATATATTACGGGGGAGCTTCTTGGACACAGGACGACGCAGATGACAAAGAGGTATAGCCATTTAGTCCCTGATACGCTTAAAAAAGCGGTTGATGAGGTTTGGGGGAAATAATCCACACTATCCATATATTATTCCGCATTTAGTTGGTTTTCTTGAAATCCCCTTTTCGTCATGACAGTATCCCATCTCCTTTTGTATATTATTTTATTAAGATATAGAGGCATTAAATTTCTAAATCGAGATTTAAGGAGGTAAATTAATCTTGACAAAAGTAAACATACAGGTTAGCATATAATATGCGCAGGACGGTAATTTTTTATAAAACCCCCGATGGAAAATGTCCAATAGAAGAATTTTTATATTCTTTGGACGGCAAGGTTGCGCAAAAGATCCTCTGGGCGCTTAATTTATTAGAGGATTTAGAAAGCATTCCTTCTTTATATTTTAAGAAACTTACCGGTACCGATGGGATATGGGAGTGCAGAATAAAATACGGTTCGAATATTTATCGGATACTTTGTTTTATGTTTAAAAACTCTAATATAGTTCTGACGCACGGATTTATAAAAAAGACCCAAAAAACGCCCAAAAACGAAATTGAAAAGGCAGAAAAATATAAAAGTGATTTTATAAAAAGGAGTCAAAATGAGTGATTTAAAAAAATACATAGAAAATAGGAAAAAAACCGATGTTTCTTTCCGTGAAGGATTTGACGAAGGTTACGAACAATTTAAAATCGGAGCCACGATTCGCCAGATGAGGGAGGCCGCAGGATTAACCCAGGAAGAACTTGCCGCTAAGCTTAAAACTAAAAAAACGGCGGTTTCAAGAATAGAAAACCATGCCGAAGATATTAAAATCTCCACGCTGGAACGGGTGGCATCGGCATTAGGAAAGAAATTAAAGATTAGTATTGCGTAATTATACAAAGCTTAACGAAGCGCGGGCTAATCTGTTCTTCCGGCTAGTTAACAAAAAGTATGAAACCGGCCAATTTGGCTGCCCGGTTATTTCCGCTACGGGTGTTCGAAGATGTCTGCCACATACAATCTCAATCTTAAATTAGGAGAAAATTATTTATGGGAAAAAGAAATGTGTTAAAAAATTATCTAAACGATGTAAAACAATTTACTAAAATTAATGGTTTTTTTGCCGG
>JAKASB010000043.1:0-8185 GCA_021828255.1 bacterium
TATGAATACAACCGATTTTAAGACAGACGCCGCAAAACATCCGTGTTTCAACAAAGAAGCGTCGAAACATTACGGAAGAGTCCATCTGCCTGTTGCCAGATCTTGCAATATATCCTGCAACTACTGCCACAGGGACTACGATTGTCCGAATGAATCGAGACCGGGAGTAACGTCGAGCCTGCTCTCGCCTGAAGAAGCGGTAGAAAGAATATACGAGGTAAAGAGGCTTTTTAACGATATAAGCGTGGCTGCCGTTGCGGGTCCGGGCGACAGCTTAGCTGAGCCTCACAATACAATGGAAACATTTGAACTTGTTAAAAATGAGTTTCCGGAAATTATATTATGTATGAGCACAAACGGTCTTAATTTGGCTGAAAATTTAGAAGAACTTAAAGATAGAGGAGTAAATTTTATAACCGTAACGCTTAATGCAATAGACACATCTATCGCCAAAAAGATATACAGATATGTTAATTATAAAAGCATTATTTATAAGGAAAAGGATGCAGCGGAGATACTGTTGGATAAGCAGATAGGCGGTATAAAAAATGCCGTGAAAATGGGCTTTACCATAAAAATAAATTCAGTTCTTATACCAGGCATCAACGATTTCCATATAAAGGCTCTTTCCGAAAAGGTAAAAAAACTCGGCGTATATTTATTTAACGTTATGCCTATGATACCGGCAGAAAAATCTTATTTTTATAAAACCGGCATAAAAGGCGCAAGCAGGAAAGATGTCGTACGTATAACTAAAGATATAGAAGGCATAAACATAATGGACCATTGCAGACAGTGCCGTTCCGATGCCGCAGGACTTTTAGGCGAAGATTTAAGCAAAAAACTGAACGAAAAAGGAGAGGAATTAGGATGCGGATGCAAGAAGATGCAGTGTTAGGTTGCAAGTTGTCGAAAAGCCTCAGTTTTTCTCAGGACGAAGAGCTTTATATTGCAACGAGCGATACTAAAATTAAAATGAAAGAGGATTACGCTCCATTCGTGGATAAAATTTTGGGCAGTCTCCCATACGTTCCAAACAATATTTTAGACCTTGGATGCGGTCCGGGTTACATTGCAAGAAGAATCAGCGAGATTTTGCCAAATGCTTTTGTTTTCGGTGTCGATAAATCGGTTACGATGATAAATCATGCAAATAAGGTTTTTAATAAAACATTAAAAAATAACTTCGCTTTTAGTTCTGGATACGGGGCAGGTAAGAAGGATATTATTAACATGTTCATAAATGAGCCGGATTATTCAAATTATTATGACTCAAGGCTTAAATATATGATAGCCGACAGTGCGAATCTTCCTTTCTGTAATTGTGGTTTTGATTTAATCATACTAAAAGGAACTTTTAAATGTTTAGAGGATAAGTTGAACTCCTTGAAAGAAATGCACAGAGTTTTAGGTTGCGGCGGTGAAATTTTTATATACGAGTTCAGAAAAGATATTCCGGAGGATGAATTTATTATGCTTACGGAACAAATGAGTCCTCAAAAAACAAAATCGTTAAGGCGGAAATTAAACTGCTCTTTAGATATAGGGGAATATAAAAAATATTTATTTGAAGCGGGGTTGGCGAAGTTTTCCGATATCAAACCGGACGGACTCGATTTAAAAATAAGGATATCTAAAAACTGTTAATGTTATAAGGTAAGGAGGAAGGTAACAATGAGCATTATGGAAGGGTTTTCCGGCGATATAAATAATTATGTAAATGCGCCCCGGCGCTCGGGAGCAAAATGGGTTCCGCATTTTCTGATAGAATTCGACCATACTAACTGCATATCATGCGGCAGGTGTATTAAAGTCTGTCCAGGCGGAGTATATATGTTCGAGGACAACGGGGATAAGATGATAGTCAAAATAGACAACTTAGATAACTGTATAGGCGATACCTGTTGTGAAAAGGTATGCCCTAAAAACAAAACGATGCATTTGCATAAATTTGCGCCGCTTACAAAATAATCTAAATAATCTAATTAATATAAAAGATAATTAATTAAAATCATTAAAATAAAAGGAGTCTAAAATGGCTGTTAATTTTAAAGAAACAGAAGGTATAGTTGAAGATATTCTCGGTGTTTATTCCGAAAAAGCAAAGAAAAATAGAAAAGAACATATCGGCATTAATAACAAAGAAACATGCGGGAGCTGTATTGCGAAATCTAATGTCAAATCTCTCCCCGGCGTTATGACGCCGAGAGGCTGTGCCTATGCAGGTTCAAAAGGCGTTGTATGGGGTCCTGTCAAAGACGTTATTAATATAAGCCACGGTCCAATAGGCTGCGGACATTACAGTTGGGGGACAAGAAGAAATTTGGCTGCCGGCGAGCCTGCGGTCGAAAATTTCGTTCTTTTTCAATTTACTACTGATTTTAAGGAAAGAGATATAGTTTTCGGCGGAGATAAAAAATTGGAACAGGCAGTTAAGGAGCTTCATGAGCTCTTCCCGACGGCAAAAGGAATAGTTATAGAATCTGAATGTCCCATAGGCTTGATAGGCGACGATATTGAAGCTGTGGCAAAGAAAACGTCCGCAGAATTAAATATTCCTGTTATTCCGGTAAGATGCGAAGGTTTCAGGGGGGTAAGCCAGTCCTTAGGTCATCATATAGCAAATGATTCTATAAGGGATTTTGTCGTCGGGAAAGGAGAAATAGATAATAGCAAAAAGACGCCGTATGATGTTGCAATATTAGGAGATTACAATATAGGCGGGGATGTCTGGTCGTCTATGAAAATATTTAAAGAAATGGGTTTAAACGTTGTCGCCCACTGGTCCGGGGATGGTTCGATAGAAGAAATGAAAATAACCCATGGCGTAAATTACCTGCTTCTTCATTGCTACAGGTCTATGAACTATATTGCGAGGCATTTTGAGGAAACGTACGGTATTCCGTGGATAGAATATAATTTCTTCGGTCCTACCAAAATAAAAGAAAGTATCAGGAAAATCGCAAAATTATTCGACGAAAATATTCAGGAAAAATCCGAGGAGATTATTAAAGCATACGAGCCCAAAATGCAGGAGGTTATAGACAAATATCGTTCAAGACTTGAGGGCAAAAAGGTAATACTTTTAGTGGGCGGTTTAAGACCCCGCCATATAGTAGGCGCATATGAGGATTTAGGAATGAAAGTCATTTCGACGGCATACGAATTTGCCCATAACGACGATTATGAAAGAACGACCAAAGAATTAGAAGATGGAACTATTATTTTAGACGACATGAACGAATACGAATTTGTCGAGCTTGCAAACAAGCTGAAACCTGATTTAGTCGCCTCAGGCATAAAAGAAAAATATGTTTTTCAAAAAATGGGGATACCTTTCAGGCAGATGCACTCATGGGATTATTCTGGTCCCTACCACGGTTACGACGGATTTGAAATATTTGCGAGAGATATGGATCTGGCTGTAAATAGCCCGTCTTGGACATTGGTGAAGCCGCGCTGGAAAAAGTAATTCGCGACAGAAAGAGAATATAAATAATTTAACTAACAAATAATAAGATGAGGTCAAGGTTATGGAAAAAGATGAGGTCAAAAAGATAAAAGATTGGATGAATACGGAGGAATATAAAGAGAAAAACTTTAACAGGAAGGCTATAGTAATAAATCCGGAAAGAGCCTGCCAGCCGCTTGGAGCGGTACTGTGCGCCGCGGGCTTTGAAGATACTATGCCTTTTGTCCACGGTTCCCACGGCTGCGTTGCCTATTATAGAAATAATCTATCCCGTCATTTCAGGGAGCCGTTTGCGGCTGTCTGCACGTCGCTTACAGAGGATGGAGCTGTTTTTGGGGGACAGGCAAACGGATTCGAAGGTTTTAAAAATGCAGCTGCTCTATATAAACCAAAAATGTTTGCAATATCGACGACCTGTATGTCCGAAATTATCGGGGACGACCTTGGTTCTATTATAGGCAATGCCAGAGAAAAAGGGCATTTATCCGAAGATATATTGGCGCCGTATGCAAATACGCCGAGTTTTGTGGGTTCTCATCTCGAAGGTTACGACAGTATGCTTAACGCGATTATAGAAACTCTCGGTAAAAAGTTGCCTGCCGGTAAAGATGCCGGCAAAACAGATATTATTAATATAATTCCGGGGTTCGATACTACCGTAGGAAATATTAACGAAGTTAAGAGGATTTTAAAAATATTTGGAATAAACTATCTTATCCTTGCGGATTATTCCAATACATTAGACAGCCCTCTAAACGGGGAGTATAAGCTATACCCAGATGGCGCCACGAAGCTCGAAGACGTTAAAAATTGCGTAAACAACAAAGCAACTATCGCCCTGCAAAAATATTCTACAAAAAAAACGGCGGCAACGCTTTCCGAAAAATTTGGTCAGGACGTAAGAGTCATTAAAAGCCCTATAGGAATGAGCTATACCGATGAATTTTTAATGACGCTTTCCGAAATTTCCGGCAAGGAAATTCCTAAAGAGCTTGAAGACGAAAGGGGTAGGGCGATAGATTCTATGACCGATGCACAGCAGTATATTCACGGAAAAAAATTTGCCATATTTGGCGATCCCGATATGCTTACCGGACTTACAAGCTATCTTCTCGAAATGGGCGGAATTCCAAAATACGTATTATGTTCAAACGGTACTGAAGAGTTTAAAAAAGAAATCCTTGATTTGTTTGCCGCTTATTCGGAAAGCGAGGGAGAGGTTTATATAGATAAAGATTTATGGCATTTAAGGTCTTTGGTTATGACGGGACCGGTAGATATGCTCCTTGGACCTTCCCACGGAAAGTTTGTGGCAAGAGAAGCTAAAGTTCCACACATAAGAATAGGCTATCCAATATTCGACAGAGTTAATATTCACAGATATCCACTTTACGGTTACAGCGGAATAATTAATTTAACTACTTGGATTGTTAATAAATTTATCGATATTATAGACGATGCGTCGGATGATGCCCATTTTGAACTTATGAGATAGATTTGCGATGACAATCTCAGTGCTTGCGATGATTGTTTTAAGAATAACATAAAAATTAAATAAAGGAAGTGATATAAAATGCGCTTAGCGGCAAAAGAAGAATACTTTGACGAACCTACTTGCGAACATAACGGCGTCGCAAAAGAAAAAAAAGCCTGTAAAACTGCGACGCCGGGTTCTTCGACGGGCGGATGCGCGCTTGACGGGGCATATATTGTTTTAAGCCCCATAAAAGATGCGCTTAACATAGTTCATGCCCCTATTAATTGCCTCGGAAACAGTTATAACCAGAGAACTTCGAAAGCTATTAGCGGCAAAGAATATTATATGTATGGTTTTACGACCGCAATGAACGAAAACGACCTGATTTTCGGTTCGGAAGATAAGTTAAAGCATGGCATAACCTATGTTTATAACAGGTTTAAACCGCAAGGAATATTTGTTTACAATACGTGTGTGCCGGCGCTGACCGGCGAAGATATTGAAGGAGTTTCAAAAGAACTTACGGCTAAGTTTAAAATCCCCATTGTTCCGGTTTTCTCGCAGGGATTTTCCGGAAATAAAAATCTGGGAAATAAGATTGCGGGAGATGCCCTTTTTACCCACATTATAGGGAAAAAAGAGCCCGTAATAGATTTATTAGGCGATTTCAATATTAATTTAATCGGGGAATACAATATTAAAGGGGAACTTTTTTTAATAAAAAAGGCGTTAAAAACTATTGGAATAAATGTTCTTTCAACTATTACCGGCGATTCTACGATAGAAGAAATAATGTATTCCCATAAATCTGAACTTAATGTCGTAATATGCTCTAAAGCATTGGTATATCTTGCAAGAAAAATGAAGGAAAAATTTGGAATTCCTTATATCGAAGAATCGTTTTTCGGCATGACCTCAACCAATAGGGCGGTTATAGATATAGTAAATTCTATAGGAAATATGAAACTTATTAGGAAGGCAAAAGATTATATTAAAATTATGACAAAAAATACGGAAGAAAAAATTTACGGGTATAAGAAATTTTTAACTGGCAGAAAAGTTCTTTTATTCACCGGCGGAGTTAAGAGCTGGTCTCTAATTTCCGCCTTAAACGATTTAGGTTTAAGGGTTATTGCCACGGGGGTTAAAAAAAGTACCGACGAAGATAAATTAAGAATAAAGGAATTTGACGAAAACGGAAATATAATAATGCTCGATAACGGCAATCCCGTAAATCTTATTAAAATAGCAAAGGAAAACGAAGCCGACATCATACTTGCGGGCGGGAGGAATCAATATACCGCAATAAAGTCTCTTATCCCGTTTTTGGACGTAAATCAGGAAAGATTAGAGCCTTATACCGCTTACGAAGGCATCGAATTTTTGGCTAAACGGATATATTCCGAAATTAAAAATCCGTTGTTTAAATTATTAAAAGAATCAATATAAAATTATAATTATATAAATATAATTATTCATAATTATGGCGAATTTAATTAAAAATATAGAAATTAATCCCTTAAAAACAAGCCCTTCGCTGGGCGCCGCAGTTTTTTTTCTGGGACTGAAAAATGCGGTTGTTCTTATGCACGGAGCTGTCGGCTGTGCAAGTTTCGACAAGGTAACGCTTACGAAACATTTTCGCGAAAACATTCCGATAGTTACCACCGCCTTAAACGAATCGGGAGCAATTCTGGGCGGAAGTAATTTTTTAATATCCGGAATTAAAAACGTTTACGAAAAAATGAAGCCGGATTTTATCGGAGTTGTATCATCAGGTCTTACCGAGACAAGCGGCGAAGATATTGCGGGATTTATTAAGGATTTTAAAGACAGGCTCGATATTCCTTTTGCGAACCTAATTTATGCAGGCACTCCGGATTATAAGGGCGGCTTTGAAGAGGGCTATATTGCGGCAATGTTGTCGCTATTAACCGAAACATTAAAAAATGAAACCGGCAAATCGTTTAAAAATCAAAAACCTGATAAAATAAAAAGGCAAACAAGCGTGAATGTTTTTTGTCCGTCTTCATTTACTCCGCAGGATTTTTTGGAACTTCGCGAAGCCTTAGATTATTTTGGCTTAAAACCTATTATAATACCGGATTTGGGTTTGTCGTTAGACGGTCATTTAGACAAAAGGGGATATCTGCAAACTACGCCTGATGGATTAGGCGTAAAAGATTTATTGGATATTTATAACGGTGAATTTAATTTAATAATAGGTTTGAGTCTTAAAGTTACTGTAAAAAACATCGAAGAACTAACGGGGTTAAGGACGTATTATTTTCCAAATATATGCGGTCTGAAAAACAGCGATAAATTTTTTAATCTTCTTTCAAAAACCACCGGTAAAAAAATTCCGGAAAAATATAAAAGACAGAGAAGCCAACTTATGGATGCATATTTAGATGCGCATTTTTATTTTTCCGGAAAAGAAATCGCTCTGGCTCTCGGCATAGATCTTTTAGACTCTTTCTCTTCCGTTTATTCGGAAATAGGGGCAAATTTGAAACTTGGAATATCGACGAAGATTATAGACGATATTAAATACAGATTTATAAATTTATGCGAAGGCGATTTAGATATGCTTAATACCTGCGGAAACGTCGATATGATAGTTTCAAATTCCAACGCAAAATTTTATGCGGAAAGTTTAGGAATACCTTTGCTTAAGGCGGGGTTTCCGATAATCGACGAAGTAGGACATAATTTTAAGCATTACATACTTTATAGAGGAGCAGTTAATCTTGCCGTAGAAAGCGCAAATTTGCTTAATAAAGAATAAGAATAATGCTTAAGTTTAATTTAAAAGAATTGAGAGGAGGTTGAAATGAAAGTAGGTTTTGCGACAAGTGATAATATTTTAATCAATGACCACTTTGGATGGGCTAAAAATTTTGCAGTATATGAAATTAATCAGAACGGCTTTAGATTTTTAGAGAACAGATATTTTGAAGAAGAGATTGAAGAACTTAACAAGATAGATAAAAAGATTGAAGGTTTAAACGATTTAAAGATTATCTTCGTAGAAAGTATCGGCGGGGCGGCAGCCGCCCGTGTCGTAAAATCCGGTATTCATCCAGTTAAATCTAAGCCTAACGATAAAATAGAGGCAGTTATGGAAGAACTTCAGGCGGTTTTATCTAAAAACCCGCCTCCGTGGTTAAAAAAGATTATTCTTAAAGAAAGCGGAAAAACTGCAGAAATAAAGGCTTAATTTGACTTAATAAATA
>JAKASB010000043.1:8285-12046 GCA_021828255.1 bacterium
GCAGAAATAAAGGCTTAATTTGACTTAATAAATAATTGGCACAAACCTTGCTTATTTATAAATTATGTTATGGAAGATGAGAAAGGTTTAAATTTAAATATAAAAGTCTTAGTCGTTGACGATTTAAAGGAAAGAAGGGAAGAACTTAAACTTATTTTAAATTCCGTCACGACTAATATATACGAAGCCGACAACGGAGCGGCGGCAGTCGTAGCCGCGGAAGAATTTAAGCCGGATATAATATTTATGGATATAAAGATGCCGTCGATGGACGGAATTACCGCTTGCAAAAAGATTATGGAGAAAACCCCGGTTCCGGTTATTTTTTTAACTGCCGGAACCGGAGACGTAAAAGATTACGATAATTATATGGAAGAATTAAAAGGGTCGGGGGCATTCTCTTATATAATGAAGCCTGCAAGAAAGAGTGAAATTTTAGCGCAGACGATAATTGCGATAGAAAATTTTAAAAGATTTCAGGATATCAAAAAAGAGAATGAGACCTTAAAGCAATATATAGAAGATAGAAAATTAATCGGCAAAGCAAAAAATATACTCATAGAAAAAGAAGGAATTTCGGAAAGAGAAGCGCACCGTAGATTACAGAAATTAAGCATGAACAGCGGACGTCCGATAGAGGAAATTGCAAAAGCGATTATTTTAACGGATTCATAAGGAAAATAATTTAAACATAACATATAACATTAACATTATAAATAAATAATAAAAGGAGACGATTTATGGAAATGGTGAGGGCTATTATAAGACCCGAAAAAGAAAAAGACGTTCTTAAGGCGCTTGAAGAAAACGGTTTTGTTTCGGTTACTAAGATGCATGTTTTCGGGAGAGGGAAACAAAAGGGGATTAAAGTCGGCGAAGTAGTTTATGATGAACTGCCGAAACTTGAGCTGATGATTGTCGTTAAGAAAGAAGATGCAAACAGGGTTTGCGATATTGTTCAGGAAAATGCGGTTACCGGGCATATAGGCGACGGCAAAATATTTGTAATACCGGTATCTAAGAGTTATACGGTAAGGACCGGCGCCGAAGGACTATAATTTAATCATTTTAAAAATTTTAAAAATTAGCGGGGTTTTTATGGAATCAAAATTTAAAGAAAATGTCGTAGAAGTTATCGCAATCATAAGAAGACATAAAATTCAAGAAACTAAAGACGAACTAGACAAAGAAGGATTCAGCCAAATGACTTTTTACTCCGTTCACGGCAGGGGAAGACAAAAAGGTCGCGGAGGACTTGCAAACGAACTCGACCCGGGGTTAAATTTGATTGACAATAAAGTCGATATAGCCGATAACGATTATAATTTTTTGCCTAAAAGAATGTTATCGTTGGCAGTCAAAGAAGACGATTTAGACAAAGTCGTAAAAATTTTAATAAAGACAAATAAAACAGGTTATTACGGCGACGGTAAGATATTCGTTCTACCCATAAGGCTTGTGGAAAGGATAAGAACGGCTGAAGAAGGGCTTTATGCGATAAGCTAAAGGTTGATTTTGTTTTGTTCAAGGAAGAGCAGCAATGCTTTAAATTGTGTTCCTCCCCCGCCGGAGTAGCCGCCTAATTTGCCGCCTGAGGCTGTTATTCTGTGGCATGGAAGGATAATCGGAGTTTTATTTATGGATAGAGCGGATGCGCAAGCCCTTGAGTATTTATTGTTATACCCCGCTTTTATCGCAAGTTTTTTATAGGATAAAGTTTCACCATATTTTACGTTTTGCAGGGTTTTAAGTATTTTTTCGGAAAAATAGGAATATAAAGAAAAATTTACGGGAATTTCGCTGAAATCCGCTAATTTATAGGAAAAATAATTGTCTAAAAGATTTATTAATTTATAAAGATGCGGCAAGCGGTTTAAATCGTTTTCAGATAACTGCGGCATGCCTCGTTTATTATTTATATTTATCCGCTTGCCGCTTATAATTTCTATTTCTTCAATATGTTTTTTGGAAGCATTTATTTTTAAATTTATATCTAAACCTGATATTTTTGTTTTAAATTCAAAAATATACATAGATTTAAAGATAATAAAATTAGTATTAGTGTCTGCAACTGCCGTCGGTGCAGGAACATGAAGGAGCGGGAGCCGCAGCGGCTTTGCTTTCTTCTTTAGATTTTTTGGATTTATTGCCGCCTCCTGAACTTGAGTAATCGGTTTTATACCACCCTGAACCTTTTAGGACAAAACTTGAATTAGAAATAAGTTTTTCTAATTTTCCTCCGCATTTCTCGCATTTTCCAAGCGGTTTTTCATTGATTCTCTGAATTACTTCAATATAATTTCCGCAGTCTTTGCATTTGTATTCCCTGATAGGCATTAAATTGACCTCCTTAACAATATTTATCTATAAAATATAAATATTTATAAACTAGAATTATTATAACACAAATATAGAAATTTTTGAATATGATTTTACATAGTTTACATATTTGCATAATTTTATAATATAATATATAAAATATATAAATAATTTATTTTATCTAAAATTTATCCGAAAATTATTTGCGCTATGGAAAATATTCAAATGCTGGATTATTTCAAATCCTTAAGCGGCAATATTTTAAACGAGATTAAAGCTCAGTTTAAGGAAGAAGATTACAAGGCGGGTGAGAATATTTTCATAGAAGGCGATAAATCAAAGGGTATATATTTCGTAGCGGAAGGGACGGTTAAGGTTTATAAGTCTTCAAAAGACGGCAGAGAGCAGATTCTTAAACTTATTTATCCGGGAGATTCGTTTAACGACGTTACGATATTTGCGAAAGACGTTAATCCCGCTTCCGCTGATGCCGTTACGGATATAAAATTATATTTATTATCCCGCGAAAGCATGGTCGGTTTAATTTACAAACAGCCGGAAATATCTTTAAACATAATAAGGAGTATGGCGGAAAAATTAAGATATCTGACAAGCACTATAGAAGATCTTTCCCTAAAACATACTCAGGAAAGAATTGCGAAGATACTGCTTTTGTTTGAGGGCAAAAAACTGAGCCAGAAAATAATTGCCGATATTGCCGGAACGGCAAGAGAGGTCGTTTCAAGGGCGCTAAAGGATTTTGCGTCCCAAAATATTATAAAGTTAGACAAAAGAGATATTATCATACTCGATAAGAAAAAGTTGGCTGATTTAGGAGACTAGCCTAAATAAATGCGCATCATAACCGGTTCATTGAGGGGAAGAAAAATTCCCAACGTTTATAACGTCAAAAACGTTTCACCGTCATCCGACTTTTTAAAAGGAGTACTTTTTAACGTAATAGGGAGCGATTTAGAAGGCAGGGTTTTTTGTGATTTATACGCAGGAACCGGCAACATAGGCTTCGAGGCAATTTCGAGAGGGGCGGATTTCTGTATTTTCGTCGAAACGTCGCCTGAATTAATACCTATAATTATTAAATTGTCGAAACAATTCGGCATCGAGGAAAAAGTAAAAATTATAAAAAAAGACGCGTTAAAGGCTTTAGAAAAAGGGATTTTAAGCGTATATAAACCTGATTATATATTCATAGATCCGCCTTATGGTTCAGGGCTTTGTGAAAAAACGATAAATGAAATTATAAAACGTGAAGTAGTTAACGCAAGCAACATAATAGTCCAGCACGATAAACGGGAAACATTATCGCAAGAGTATCCGCCTTATAAACTCATAAACAAGAAAATGCACGGCAAGTCGGTCTTATCGTTTTATTGCCGCGCATTTTAATAATTCCTATTATATATTTCAATAAATATGTTCGC
>JAKASB010000044.1 GCA_021828255.1 bacterium
TTATATTATGCTGGATTATAGTTTTTATTGCGCTATAAAGGCTTATAGGTTTAGAACCATAGAGTATTGATTTGAATTCGACAAAATTAAAAACACCGGCAGTTTTTTCTTTAGATATTTCTTTATCTATCGAAAATGGAAACGGAATATGCGTTTTTTTATGCGATAATTACGCCTCTGCTAAAGATTTATATAAAAATATTTCATTTTTTTCGACGAGAAAAACCTTCTTTTGCGAAGAGATAATTCCCGTAAGTCTCCTGTATGATTTAAAGCACGATAATAATAATGCCGTTATTATAATTCTAACCCCCCTTTCTTTTTTTTCAAAAGTCCCGGAGCCGGGCAGTCTTTTAAATTCTTTTATACATGTCAAGAAAGGATTAAATTTTTCGAGAGAAAATCTTATACGGACATTAATGTCTTACGGCTACGAAAGGTCAAACCAGATAGAGAACGAAAACGAATTTGCCGTTAGAGGCGGTATTATCGACATATTTAATGGAGATAGCCCTTATCCCGTAAGGATAGATTTTTTTGACGAAACCGTAGAAGATATAAGATACTTTGATTTGAATACACAGATAAGCTTTAAAAGTATAGAAGGGTTTGCGGTATTTCCCGTCAAACCCGATTATTATGAAAAAAAACTTAATATTTTAGAGGTATTGGAAAATCCGGTTTTATATATAGAAGAACCCGAAACCGAACTTTTGGATGCATTAAACCGCGATATCCTTAATAAAAATCTTTTTAACCTTTCTTTAAATAATTTAAATAAATTTTATTATTATAATTATAAAAAATCCGCAATATATCACGGCAGTAATAATCCTGAAAATTCGATAGGGCCGTTATCGTCGGCAATAGATTCCGATTCCGGTAATATCGATTTTACTCCCAAACTAAAATATAAAGACGGGAAATTAAATTTAACGTTAATTAAGAAAATATTTTTTAATCTTATCGGAAAAGGATACAAAATAATAATAACTTCAAAAAATGAAATTCATAAAGACAGGATAAAAACTATTTTTGAATCTATCGGTTTAGACGAGGAGGAGATAGGAGATAGATTTCAAATTTTGAAGGGGGATATTTCCTCGGGCTTCATATCTAAGAAGCACAAACTTTTTATAATTAAAGACGAGGAACTTTTCAGAGAACATCTGGATTTAGCGGCGAACCAAAGGCACAAGGGATCTGCAGCCGATTACTTTAAGAGTATAGAAGAGCTTAATCCGGGCGATTTCGTAGTTCACGACGAATTCGGCATAGCAAAATTCAGCGAAATAAAAAATATAACGCTTAACGGAATTTCGTCCGATTATTTTGCTCTTATTTTTGAAGGCGGGGATAAGCTTTTCGTTCCCGCCGATAAAATATACCTGCTTCACAAATATATTGCTTCTTCCGAAGAAAATTATCCGGTATTGAGCAGGCTCGGAAACAAATCGTGGGAAAAAGCAAAAATAAAGGCGAAAAAAAGGGTTGAAGAGATAGCCGAAGATTTAAAAGTTTTGTATGCCAAGAGAATGACTGAAAGGGGATTTGCATTTTCCGAAGAAAATGAGGAATACAGGGAATTTGAGGAAAGTTTCGAATTCGAGGAAACAGAGGATCAGGCGAAGGCAATAAAAGAGGTTCTGTCGGATATGCACAGTAACAAGCCTATGGACAGGTTAATTTGCGGAGACGTTGGATTCGGAAAAACGGAAGTTGCAATAAGAGCGGCTTTTAAAGCATCTATGGACGGAAAGCAGGTTGCCTTAATAGCCCCTACTACTCTTTTAGTAGACCAGCATTACAATAATTTTAAAAAAAGATTTGAAAAATATCCCGTAAAAGTAGCGTGTATTTCAAGGTTTATTAAAAAAAACGAAGAAAAAGAGATAATTAAAGAGATTAAAGACGGGATTATAGACATAATAATCGGGACGCATAAGTTATTATCCGAAAAGATAGCATACAAGGATATAGGCCTTTTGATTATAGACGAAGAGCAAAAATTCGGCGCGCTCCAGAAGGAAAAAATAAAAAAAATAAGATATTCCATAGACGTGCTTGCTATGAGCGCAACGCCTATTCCCAGAACGCTGTATCTTTCAATGTCGGGAATAAGAGATTTGAGCATTATAAGTACCCCGCCTTCCGGCAGGAAAAACGTTATTACGGATATAGAGCTATATGAAGATGGGATTATCAAAGACGCGGTTTTTAAAGAATTAAGCAGAGGAGGGCAGGTTTATTTTATCGACAACAGGATTTCGCGCTTAGATTCGGTTTATAACCGGCTTAAAAAAATAATGCCTGATATAAGAATAGGAGTCGTTCACGGAAGGCTGGATTCCGAGGAAATTATGAATATTATGCATATATTTTACGATAAGGGTTATGATATGCTTCTTTCGACAGCCATAATAGAATCAGGGTTAGATAACCCTAACGTAAATACGATTGTTATAAACAATGCGGAACAATTTGGTTTAAGCCAGCTGTATCAGCTGAGGGGAAGAGTAGGAAGGTCGCATATACAGGCATATTGCCTGCTTGTTCTCGGAACGGATATGGATAATTTAAGCGCGGAACAAAGGCAAAGGTTTAATGCGTTCAAAGATTACAGTGAACTGAGTTCCGGTTTTAAGCTTGCAATGGCGGATTTAGAAATAAGAGGGGCGGGAAATATTCTTGGAGGAGCGCAGTCGGGACATATAAACGCCGTAGGACTAGAAATGTGCATGCAGATGCTCAGAGAAGAGATAGAAAAAATACAGGGAATTATTTTACCGGTTCAAATTACCCCTGAAGTAAAGGTAAATTTGTCGGCTCATATTCCAGATTCTTACATAAGTAGTGAGAAAACTAAGATGTCTATATATAGAAAACTTTCAAATTGCAACAGCGCAAGCGATGTGGGTAAAATAAGAACCGAACTTAGGGACAGATTCGGAAAAATAGAAGATCCAGTCGAAAATCTTTTAAAGATAACTGAACTAAAAAGCTATATGAAAAACTCGAAAATCAGGTTTCTCGAAATAAAAGAAGAAGAATTTTTATTAGAATTTCATGAACTTGCCGATACGGTTCTTGAAGCATTGGTTAAATTCGTAAACGATAAAGAATTTTCACGGGTGTATATATTTAATTTCACCGGGGAGTTTAAAATAAAAATTAGATTAAAGAAAAAGGTTTTAACCCCTGATAAATTAGAGAGAGCTAAAATTATCTTGCAACATTTATATAGCTATGTTAATATTTAAATATATTTGTAAATTTAATTTTAACTTTTATGTATTTAAGAGGGAAAAATGAAAAAATTTAAAGGTTCTGTTTTATTAATTGCCTTATTTTCGTTTGTTATATCGATGGGTCTATATGGATGTGCAAAAAAACCGTCCGTATCCTCCAAAGTCATTGCGACTGTTAATGGAAAAACTATTACCACGGCTAAGTTTAAAGAGGAAATGTCTAAATTTCCACCCGCATTAAGGACGTATCTAGAAACGCCCGCAGGTGAGAAAAGGCTTCTCAAAAGCCTTGTTGACAGGCAAATTTTAGTCACCGAAGCTTTAAAAGAAGGAATAAATAAATCTAAGCCTTATAAATCGCAGGTTTCCGATTTTAAAAAGGGTCTATTGGTTCAGCTTTTATTGCATAAAGAGGTGGCAAATAAGGTTAAGGTTACGAATGCGGATGCGAAAGCATATTACAAAAAACACTACCTGTCCTTTAACCTGCCCTCTAAAATTAATGTAAGCTATATACAGCTAAATTCGCCGAAGCAGGCGCAGATTGTTTATAAAATGCTGGGCAGCGGCAAGCCTTTTGCAGTGGTTGCGCAAAAATATTCTACCGCTTCTAACGGCAAAAACGGCGGTGTGCTCGGCTGGATAAAATTTCAGCAAACAACGCCCGCTTTTAACAATGCGGCATTTAGTATTTCTAAGGTAGGCGGTATTTCAAAAATAGTCAAAGTAGGCAGTCATTTAGATATAATAAGATTAAATAATATAGTAACGGGCAAACCCAAGCCTTTTTCTGCTATCAAAGATGAAATTGTTACGATGATGAAGCAGAAAGAAGCTTCAAATATTCTGAAAGCTTTTGTAAAAAATTTAAGAAAAAAATCCAAAGTAAAATATTTTTATAATAATTTACCGGTTGCAAATTCCGGCGTCAGCCCAAGCCTTCCGGCTCCGGCGGTTAGTAAAAAATAGGGCTGAACTTTGGCAATTTTACTGCGAATAACTATGATAGATATAATAAAAAAAATTAGGATTCAGGTATTGATAATTGCCGGTATTTTTGCAGTTATTTTGTTTTCCGCAGGCGTAAGAAATGCGGATGCCGTAATAGTAGACCAGGTAATTGCCGTGGTTAATAAAACTCCTATAACTTTATATGAATTTGCAAAATTTAATAGGCAGGCGTTCGAAGATTATGAGCAGATGCAAAATGAAGCATCGCAAGGGATTTTCACGCAATCTGATTCCGTAATAATGTCCAAAACTAAAGATGTTTTAAATCTTTTAGTGGACAATATCTTAATCAAGCAGGAAGAAGAAAAAGCCGCTATATACATCTCTCCGAAACAATTAAACGCATATATTAAAGCCGTGGCTCGTGCAAATAACTTTACGACCGGTCAATTTTTCAATTTTCTCGCTAAAAGAGGCATTAGCAAAGAAGCTTATATAAAACAGATTAAAAGCCACTTCTTGGAAGTGGAACTTTTAAGAAAAGTTTACGGCAATAAGATGGTTATAACTAAACGGCGGTTAGTAGGTTATTATAAAAAAAATATAGAAGAATTTAGGGGCGAGCCCAAAGTAGATTTAAAACTTATATTTTTAGCCGTTCCTTCAAATGCAAATAAGAAATTAAGGAAGGAAATATATAAAAGAATTTCTGAGATTAGAAAGACGGTTATAGCCGGAAATAAAAGTTTTTCAGCTCTGGCAAGAAAGTATTCCGAAGACCCTTCCGAAAAAAACGGGGGAAGAATAGGTTATATTTATAAAAACAAACTATCGCCTAATTTTTCCAATATAGCTTTTAAACTGCGCGTCGGAGAAGTCAGCGGCATTATCAGAACTAAGTTTGGTTATGCCGTATTAAAATCCGTAGGAAAAAAAATGGGGTCGTTTAAAACCTTTAAACAGGCAATGCCGAAAATATTTTCTATTTTAGAAAAATATAAAACCAACAAATATCTTGAAAAGATTTTAAAAAAGACAAGAAAAAATTCTTACGTCAAAATATTAATTGCGGCATAATCATAATAAAAAATAAAAATTTAAATTGTTAAATTGGTTCAGGAAGATTGTTTTATAGGCATTACAATGGGAGACCCCGGCGGCATCGGGCCCGAGATTGCAATAAAGTCGTCGGAATATTTTATCAAGGAAAATAGACATGTCAAACCGGTTATTTTCGGCTCTTTCGAGCAGATAGACAATGTTTCAAAAAGGATAATAAAAACAAAAACCCCGCTGAATTTAATTAGCCCGGAATCGTCCCTTAAATCATCATATAAAAACGGAAAGATTAACGTAATAGATTTGTCCTCTAAACCTTATGAAGCGGTTAAATTAGGCGTTATTAATCCTGAATGTGCAAAAGACGTTGAACGGTATATAGAAACGGCGGTAGATTTTTCTCTGAACGGAAAAATCTGCGGTTTTGCAACCGCTCCTATTAATAAAAATATGATGCTTAATGGCGGGGCAAGATTTGGAGGACATACCGAGCTGTTAGGATATTTAACCGGGTCAGACGATTTTGCGATGCTGTTTTATTCAAAAAAAATAATAATCGTTCTTGCGACTATTCATATACCGTTATCAAATGTTCCCGTTAAGATGACAAAAGATTTAGTAAAGAAAACAATAAATACTTCGCTTAATTGGATGAAAATAGATTTCGGAAAAGAAAATCCGCGTGTTGCCGTATTAGGTTTAAACCCGCACGCCGGAGAAAACGGGATGATAGGGAATGAGGAAAAAGACGTTATAATGCCGGTCGTCGAAGAATTTCAAAATAAAAACGAAAACATAGAAGGTCCGTTTCCGGCAGACAGCTTTTTTGCGAAAAAATATAAAGACTTTGATTTAATCGTTTCAATGTATCATGATCAGGCATTGATACCCTTTAAACTTCTTTCTTTTAATAAGGGAGTTAATGTTACGGCGGGTCTTAAAATTATAAGAACATCCCCCGTGCATGGGACGGCTTACGATATTGCGGGTAAGAACATAGCGGACTACGGCAGTATGGTAGAATCGATAAAATTAGTCCGCAAAATATCGGAGAACAGAAATAAATGGATAGGAAGATAATAATCAAAGGGGCAAGGCAGCATAATTTAAAAAATATAAGTTTAGAAATTCCGAAAGACAAACTTGTCGTTATAACCGGTCTTTCCGGTTCCGGTAAATCTTCTTTAGCTTTTGACACTATATTTGCCGAAGGGCAGAGGAGATACTTAGAATCTTTGTCTTCTTACGCAAGGCAGTTTATGGAACAGATGGACAAGCCCGACGTCGATTCCGTAGAAGGACTTTCGCCGGCTATTTCTATAGAACAAAAATCCGTAAGCAAAAATCCGCGTTCTACCGTAGGAACCATCACAGAAATATACGATTACCTCAGGGTTCTTTTTGCAAGAATAGGGGTTCCTTACTGCTATAATTGCGGCAAAAAAATAGAGCCTAAAACCATCGATCAGATGGTGGAATCGGTTTATTCCAATAAAGCCGGAGAAAAGCTGATAGTTTTGTCTCCGGTAGCTATAGACAGGAAGGGGGAGTTCAAGGCAAAATTTGAAGATTACCTTAAACACGGATTTTATAGAATATATGCGGACGGTAAAGAATATAACCTTGACGAGCCTATTAATCTCGATAAAAAAAAGAAGCATGATATCGACTTGGTTATCGACAGATTAATCATAAAAGAAGAAAACAAAAAAAGATTATTCGATTCTATAGAACTTGCCTTGAAATTATCTTCAGGCATTTTAAAGCTGAAATATGAAAACAGGGAAGAGATATTAACCGAAAACTCGATTTGTTTAGACTGCAATATAAGCTACGGCAAGCCTGAACCGGTGGTTTTTTCGTTTAACAGTCCGCAGGGCGCCTGTCCCGAATGCGGAGGATTGGGCTATAAGGAATATTTTGACGAAGACCTCATTATTTCCAATAAGAACCTTTCCTTAAAAGAAGACGCAATAAGCATTTTTAAAAATTCTACGCCTGTTTATAAAAAACAGATTATAAACGCTTTGTCGAAATATTACGGGTTTAATACGGATACTCCCTATGCGGATTTAAGTCAAGATATAAAGTATGCGATATTGTATGGTTCAGGCGGCGAAAAAATAAAGTTTTATGATGCAATTGATAACGATAAATCGTTTCATTTAAAATACTGGGAAGGCGTTATACCTCTGCTTGAAAGAAATATAGCTGAAGGAAACTATCTGCTTGACCCTAAAAAATTTAAAACGGAAAAAATTTGTCCCGCGTGCGGCGGTTTTAGGTTAAAGAAGGAATCTTTAAGCTATAAAATAGGCGGACTTAACATAGCCGAAATTGTAAATTTAAGCATTAAAAATGCTTTAAACTTTTTTAAAAATTTGAATTTAAGCGATTATGAAGCAGGCATTGCCGCAAAAATTTTAAACGAGGTTAAAGACAGACTGCAATTTTTAACCAATGTAGGACTTGAATATTTAACTCTTTCAAGGCAGGCTCAAACCCTGTCCGGAGGAGAGTCCCAGAGGATAAGGCTTGCTTCGCAAATAGGCTCCGGTCTAACCGGCGTTTTATACGTTATGGACGAACCGAGTATAGGTCTGCATATGCGCGATAACGAGCGGCTTCTTAATACAATTATTGATTTACGGGATAAAGGCAATACCCTTATTGTCGTCGAGCATGACGAAGCTACTATGCTTAAATCGGACTATATAATCGATATGGGGCCGGGCGCCGGTAAAAACGGGGGTTATATAGTGGCTCAGGGAATACCTGATGAAATCATGAAAAATCCTGATTCTTTAACCGGCAAATATTTAACGGGAAAATTAAAAATAGGCGTGCCGGATTTTAGAAGAAACGCTTTATTTGGTTATTTGGAAATAAAAGGTGCAAAGATGAATAACCTGCAAAATATCAATGTTAAAATTCCGCTAAATAATTTTATATGCGTAACGGGCGTATCAGGGTCCGGGAAGAGTACATTAATAATAGACACGCTTTATCAAGCTATATCGGCTTATAAAAACGGATATGTAACCGATTTTAAAAAGTTCGAAGTAGAGGATATAGAAAACGTCAAATATTTCGACAGGGTAGTCAATATAGACCAGTCTCCCATAGGAAGAACGCCGAGGTCTAATCCTGCAACTTATACCGGAATATTTACGATTATAAGGGATATTTTTGCAGGAACTAAAGAAGCGAGAGCAAGAGGCTACAACCCCGGCAGGTTCAGTTTTAACGTAAAAGGGGGCAGATGCGAGGCTTGCAGCGGGGACGGGGTAAAAAAAATAGAAATGCTTTTTATGCCTGATGTCTATGTAATGTGCGACGTCTGCAAGGGAAAAAGATATAACAAGCCTACCTTAGAAATTGCGTATAAGAATAAAAATATTTACGACGTTTTAAATATGACCGTAAAAGAAGCCTATGAATTTTTTGATGCCGTCCCTCCCCTTGCCCATAAACTAAAATTTTTAATAGACGTGGGACTGGATTACATAAATCTTGGACAGCTTGCGACGACCCTGTCCGGAGGCGAGGCTCAAAGAATAAAACTCTCAAAAGAGTTATCGAGACCCGGGCAGTATAAAACGCTATATATACTCGACGAACCTACTACCGGACTTCATTTCGACGATATAAGCAAACTTTTAAATATATTAAATCTTTTGGTAGAAGCAGACAATACGGTCATAGTTATAGAACATAACTTAGAGGTAATAAAATCTGCCGATTATATAATCGATATGGGACCGGAAGGCGGAGACGGGGGGGGCAGAATAATCGCGTCCGGAACTCCGGAAGAAATTTCTCTTAACGGAGCTTCGTCTATAGGCGGATATTTAGCCGAACTATCGGATTTTAAATAATTTAAATAAATTCATTTAATTTCATTTTGTTTCATATTATATCATTTTATTTTAAGAAATAATTCTAATCCGTTTTAAAATTGGTCGTACTTAAAAGTCATATAGGAGACATAAAGGTAATATTTTATGGCATAAAAAATGCATTTGCTTTTATTCGTGCATATTTATATCTTAGCTATCTATTTCTATTTTTAAAATTAACCATATTTTTAAACAAATTGGAGGGTAAATGTCTCAAGAAAAGGAAATGGTGGACGAGTACACCGGTCTTACGACCGAACAGGCGAATCAAAAAATTGAAGCGCACGGTTTGAATGCCGTGGAAGAAGAAAAAAGGAACCCTGTAAAAGAATTTTTAAAAAGGTTCTGGGGACCTATTCCGTGGATGTTGGAATTTGCGGCGTTGTTGGAAGTTATAGTCGGAATAACCAGAGGACAGCCTGTAAAGTTTATTGAAGCCGCAATAATAATGGCGCTCTTAATATTTAACAGCATAATGTCTTTTATGCACGAGGGCAAGGCTCAGCAGGCGCTTGAACTTTTAAAGCAGAGGCTTGCCGTAAAAGCAAGGGTTTTAAGGGACGGTAAATGGACCATGCTCGAGGCAAAATATCTTGTCCCCGACGATATCGTTCATTTAAGGATGGGCGACTTCGTTCCTGCCGATATTAAACTTCTCGACAGTCAGGTACAGCTCGACCAGTCGGCGCTTACCGGGGAATCCCTTCCCATAGAGGCGGAGAAAGGAAGCGTTGCTTATTCAGGTTCTATAGTAAAAAGAGGCGAAGCTACCGGAATCGTCACTGCTACAGGAAAGGATAGTTATTTTGGAAAAACTGCGGAACTTGTTAGAATAGCCAAGACCAAGAGCAACCTGTCGAAGCTTATTTTTAGAATCGTCAAGTATATGATGTATATGGATTTTATTATTTTGGCATTTTTTCTGGTTTATGCCCTTTCACGCGGTTTTAGTCCCGCCGATACTATAGTATTTATCCTCGTTATTCTAATCGCCGCCATCCCGATTGCCCTTCCGGCGACTTACACGCTTTCCACGGCGCTTGGAGCGGTGGAACTTTCTAAGAAAGGGGTTTTAACTACTAAATTGTCGGCTATAGAAGAGTCTGCGGCAATGACCGTTCTATGTTCAGACAAGACCGGAACGCTGACGGAAAATAAGGTAATACTGGAAGATATAACTCCTGTTGGGGAACATACGAAAGAAGAATTGCTTAAATACTCAATTATGGCAAGCGACGAAAAAAGTCAAGACGCATTAGACGACGCAATTTTCAAGGTTACTAACCCTATGAACTTAAAGCCGGAAGGAGAAAGGGTTTCTTTTACCCCGTTCGACCCCGCTATCAAAAGAACAGAAAGCTTATATAAGGTTAGCGGAGGAGAAGTTAAAATATTTAAAGGTCAGCCGAGAACTATATGGAATTTGACACAACAAGGCGGTTCAGGAGGGGCGTATAAATATGAAGACGTAGAAAGAGAGCTTGCTCAAAAAGGGGAAAGGGTTCTTGCAACCGCTTATAAAAAAGGTGAAAAATACGAATTCTTAGGTTTCTTAGGGTTTATGGACCCCGAAAGGGAAGACTCCAAGCCGCTCGTCCATGAACTCCGCAATCTCGGCGTAAGAACAATTATGCTTACCGGGGATACCGCTGTAACTGCCAGAACTATCGCCAACAGGCTTGATATAGGCGAAAGAGTATGCGAAAGAGATGAGCTTCTGGAAATGAGCAAGGATAAAGAAAAAGAAAAAAGACTTGCAGATTACGACGTGTTCGGAGGGATTTTTCCGGAAGACAAATATTACATAGTTAAAGCTCTGCAAGACAGCAACTATATAGTCGGCATGACCGGCGACGGGGTAAACGACTCCCCGGCGCTAAAGGCGGCGGAGGTCGGCATTGCCGTTTCGGCTTCCACCGATGTTGCAAAAGCCGCCGCAAGTATTGTCCTTACCGACCCGGGTTTGTCGGATATAGTTTCCGCCATAAAAACAAGCAGAGAGATATTTCAGAGAATGGCGACATGGGTGCTGAATAAGATAGCGAAAACGATAGAAATTTCCTTCTTTACTGTATTCGGCATTGTTCTTATGAACTATTATTATCATACTCCGGCAAATAAGTCTTTTATAATTACGCCCGTGCTTGTTATTTTACTGCTTTTTACCAACGATTTCGTAACCATGTCTATTTCGACCGATAACGTTAAACATTCACTAAAGCCAAACGAATGGAAGCTTAAGAACATGATAACCGGTTCCGTGGCTATGGGCGTATTTCAGCTGATTTTTTCGTTTGGAGCGCTTGTTTTTTATAAAATGCAAGGTCATTACGACATACACCAGATTGCGACCATAGTTTTTTTAATAATGGTGTTCACGGGGCAGGGCGTTCTTTATTTAGTCAGAACCGGAAGTCATTTTTATAAGAGCGCACCGTCAAAATATATGCTTATTGCGACCATAGCGGATTTAATAGTCGTTTCTTTGCTGGCATGGTTCGGAGTCAAGTTTGAAGGTCATCCATTAATAGCGCGGATTCCGTTTATGGAAATAATAAGATTGTATGTTTTTGGAGCTATATATCTATTTTTTGTGGATATAGCAAAAGTATGGATTTTCAGGAAATATAACGTCAGACCGTAATTTTGCCGGCAGTTTAATTAGGGCATGCCCCTATCCGCGTTTTTTATTAAGCGTGGATAGGGCATTGTTTTAATCATTTTATTTATATGAGTTTTTCGTAAATTTCGTATCGTTTTAATTTCCGCCAGAGTGTAGAATATGAAATATCCAATATTTTACATGCCCGGTTTCTTTTATATTTTGCTTTTTTTAAGGCATATATAATTCTATTTTT
>JAKASB010000045.1 GCA_021828255.1 bacterium
TATGAAACCGGCGCTAAGGACGAAATCAAAAATATATCGTCTTTAATTTCCGAATAAAAAGCGACCCAAATCCCGATTTAGGATTTTATATATATGGATTGCCGGAATTACATAATAATGTCATTGCTTCGCTGCGCTTGCAATGACGGGATATTGGAATATATAAATATTTTCTAAATCGGGATTTGGGAGCGATATGAAAAAAATTAAAAGCGCCGTATTAATTATTTTAGACGGTTTTGGTATGTCTTCAAAAATTAAAGGCAACGCTATAATTAATGCAAAGCCTAAGTTTATTAATTTTCTTTTTAAAAATTATCCTTTTACTACTCTAAAAGCCCACGGATTAGACGTCGGTCTGCCGGAGAATACGATGGGAAACTCCGAAGTCGGTCATTCCAATATAGGCGCCGGAAGAGTAATAATGCAGGACTTGACAAAAATAGACTTTCTTATAAAAAATGATAAACTTAAAGATAACCAGGTCTTAGGCGAATTTTTAGAAAAAATTAAAGCAGGGGGTTCGATCGTTCACCTTATGGGACTGCTTTCGGAAAGCGGGGTTCACTCCGAGCTGTCTCATTTGTTATATTTAATAGACTATTTTTATAATAACGGCGTTAAAAGAGTTTACGTTCATCTGTTTTTAGACGGCAGGGATTCTCCGCCGCAAAGCTCGCCTGTTTTTCTAAATAAATTAATTAGGCATATAAAGCCTTTTGCAGACAGGGTGTTTATTTCGACTCTTTGCGGAAGATTTTATGCAATGGACAGAGATACCCGCTGGGATAGGATTGAAACTGCTTTTAACGTGCTGACGCAATTAAAAGGCGAAAAATTTAACGACCCCGTAACCGCCGTTAAAAAATTTTACGGAGATAATATAACCGATGAGTTTATGCCGGGGATAATTATAAAAAATAACGATAATGGCTTTGACAAAGACGGCAGAGTTAAAGAAGAAGACGGCGTCCTGTTTTTTAATTTCAGGGCTGACAGGGCAAAACAGTTGACCATGGCTTTTACGCTTAATGACTTCAATAAATTTCCAAGAAAAGACTTTAAGCCTGTTAAAAATTTCATTACAATGACTAAATATGACGATTCGTTTGAAAATAAATATATAATAGAACCTCAAAATTATTCTAATATTTTAGGAGAAGTTATATCTAATTATGGTTTTTACCAGTTCAGGATTGCCGAAACGGAAAAATATGCCCACGTAACGTATTTTTTTAACTGCGGAAGGGAAGAACCTTTTGAAAATGAAGACAGGCTGCTCATACCTTCGCCGAGAGAATTCAAAACTTATGATTTAGTACCGGAAATGAGCGCATTTAAAATTAAGGATTCCCTTATTGAAAGAATAAAATCCGGCAGATATAAATTAATAGTCTGCAATTTTGCAAACTGCGATATGGTCGGACATACCGGAAACTATGATGCCGCTATAAAAGCGGTTAAAGCCCTTGATTCCGTTATAAGCGAAATAATACCTGCCGTCTTAGGTCTTGACTGCGCATGTATAATAACGGCAGATCATGGAAATGCGGAAACGATGAAGGAAGGTAATGGAGAGCCTATGACTAACCATACTCTAAATTCTGTACCGTTTGTTATTGTTTCAAACGATGCTAAAGAAATTTCGCCGTTAAAACCCGGCAGGCTTGCGGATATTGCTCCTACCATTCTTAAACTGCTCGGTTTAGATATACTTAAGGAGATGACCGGACGCGTTTTATGGGAATAGCTTCATTTACATACACCGGCAACAATAACAATATAAGATTAGATTTATTTTTGACGATGAAATTGCCGGATAACACAAGGTCGTTTATTAAAAAACAGATATTAAATGGCGGAGTTGAAATTAACGGCTTGGTCGTAAAAAAGCCGGCTTATATATTAAAAGAAGGCAGTTTAATAACGTTTAAAGAACCGGAAATAATAAAATCCGGCATACAAGCCTTTTATCACGACCTCGAAATAATTTATGAAGACGAATATATCGCGGTTATAAACAAACCTGCCGGAATTTCAACGCATCCAGGAAAGGGAAATTACGACAATACGTTAGTAAATATTTTAATAGGAAAGATATCCAACCTTTCGGGCATAGGCGGCGTTGAAAGACCCGGAATAGTCCACAGGCTCGACAAAGATACATCCGGCATAATGTTAATAGCAAAAAACGATTTTTCCCACAACGCCCTTGTATCGAGTTTTAAAAACCGCGAAATTAAAAAAACTTATTTTGCCGTAACTTATGGCATTATTACTCAAAAAAGCGGATGCATCGAAGGGTTTATAAAAAGAAACCCTAAAAGCAGGATTAAAATGGAAATGGATAAAAAAGAAGACGGAAAACATTGCGTTACCCGCTTTGAAAGCGTAAAATCGATAAGAGGGGTTGCGACCCTGCTTAAAGTAATGCCCGAAACGGGAAGAACGCATCAAATCAGGGTTTCTCTTTTTGAATACGGATATCCTATAGTAGGCGATAAACTTTACAAAAGAAAAGATACCAAAGATAAGTATAAAAGTTTAAATTTTGTTAAAAGGCAGATGCTGCACGCATATATGCTGGAATTTCCGCATCCCAAAACAAAAGAAAAAATAATTTTAAAAGCAAAAGTTCCGGACGATATGCTCTGGGCTTTAGATGCAATGCAATGGTGAAAGTCGGATTAACCGGTTCCATAGGTTCGGGAAAAACCACCGTCCTTAATTTATTTAAAAATTACGGTTTCTTAACTATTAATCTTGACGAAGAGGCAAAAAAAATCATAAAAAAAAATAGTGCGGAATATAAAAAAATTGTTGATTTTTTCGGCAAAAACATTTTAAATAATAATAATGATTATGAGATAGATCGCAAAATTCTTGCCGGTATAATTTTTTCTGATTTTTCAAAAAAAAAGGTTTTAGAAGATATAATTTATCCGTCTTTAAGGACCAATATAGACCATATACTTCAAATAAGCCGGGGACCCATTGCGATAATCGAAGGAGCTGTTATCATAGAATCGGGATATTATCTTAACTTAGATAAAACCATCCTTGTTACCTGCGATTTTTCGAAAAGAATTAAAAGAACATATAGAAAATTTGATTTTGAAGATTTTATTAAAAGAAATAAAAATCAATTAAGCGAAAAAGAAAAAATTAAAAAATCCGACTTTATTATAAATAATAATTACGGATTCAAATTTTTAATTCCCCAAATTAACTCTTTTATACACTTTTTAAATAATTTATATAAAATTAAATAATTAAAAAAATCATTAAAATCATTAGGGACATGAAATAAAAAATAGGGAGAGTATTGCGCTTATGGAAGAATATATAAAATGCGAAGATTTAGGCTACAAATTTATAAAAGAACTCTTAGATTGTGCATATCAAAAAAAATCGGTCGAAGAGGTGATGCATTTCGTTAATATCTCATTTGAATTTACATTTGGAGCAACGGCGATAATGTTTATATATAAGAAGTATAACGCCGAAGAAAGAGTCGAAATATCGAGAGGCTTTTCGAATGAATTCATTAAAAGAACCAACGAAACTCCGCCCCTGGCTTTGCTTCAGGAAATAGCGCCGTTAAAAAACGGATTATATATAGATTTTAAAAAAGATAGCAATAAATATGATAAATATCGCGATTTATTTGAACATGAAAATGTTTCGGAGCTGTATGCGTATGAATTGAAAACCGCCTATACGGATTCATATTTCGTAATAATATATTCGGTGCCGGGGTTTAAGAATTGCGGCGCAGGTAAAATTGAAGTTTTTGATACTATCTTTTCGGTAATTGCTTACATTTTAAATTCAAACAAATGTATTCAGACTATGAGAGATTGTTCGCAGATCGATTACGTATCGGGACTTAATAATTTTAAATACTTCCATGAAAAACTTTTTCAGGAAATGCAAAAAGCAATTAACGATAAAAGCAGGTTATCCGTTTCGTTAATCTCCATAAACCAATTAAATAAATTAAATTCTATAAACGGTCATCAGGCTGGAGACAAAAACATCGGAATAATTGCGAATATCATTAAAAAAAATATAAGGGCATTCGATACAGCTTCGAGATACGGTAATAAATTCGTAATTTTATTTCCGAATATAGAAAAGGACGCGGCAAAAAATATTTTAAAGGCTGTATTGTCGGAAACCGAAGATGTGTTCAAAAAAGAAAATCAGACTATATTATCTCTAAACGCGGGAGTTTCGACATTTCCGGATGACGGCAATAATGAACGGACTATATTGGATATAGCCGAAGGACGCCGCATCGATGCAAGAAGGATAAACAGGTGGACATGCCTATAAATAAATAAAATAGATAAATAAATAAGGAATAAAAGTATAAAAATAAAATTTTAAAGGAGCATTTATGAACATTAAAGAATTATCGGTAAAAAAAATTAACGAATTACTGCAAATAGCGAAAGATTACAATATAGACGGCGCATCCGGCATGCGGAAACAGGACTTGATATATGCCCTGCTTCAAGCGGAAACCGAAAAAAGCCAGCAGACGGAAAAAAACGGATTGATTTCGGGAGAAGGCGTGCTTGAAATTTTGCCTGACCAATACGGATTTTTAAGGTCGCTTGAAGCAAATTATCTCCACGGTCCAGACGACATTTACGTATCGCCGTCTCAGATTAGAAAATTCGGTCTAAGAACCGGAGACACTATTCGCGGGGTTATAAGACCGCCGAAGGACAGCGAAAGGTTTTATGCTCTCTTAAAAGTCGAAAGCATAAATTTCGAAGATCCAGAAATTGCAAAAGAAAAGATTTTATTCGATAATTTAACTCCTTTATATCCGGAGGAAAAAATCAAACTTGAATTTGATCCCAAAAATTTATCTACACGGCTTATGGATTTACTGATTCCTATCGGAAAAGGACAGAGAGGGCTGATAGTTGCCCCTCCGAGAACCGGAAAAACAATGCTTTTAAAAGACATCGCACATGCCATAAATACTAATCATAAAGAGATTTTCCTTATGGTTCTTTTAATTGACGAAAGACCGGAAGAGGTTACGGACATGCAAAGATCGGTTAACGGCGAAGTAATCAGCTCGACATTCGACGAACCGCCCCAGAGACATATACAGATTGCCGAAATAGTTATAGAAAAGGCAAAAAGATTGGTGGAAACAGGAAAAGACGTAGTTATATTATTAGATTCGATTACAAGGCTTGCGCGAGCGTACAACGTCACCATTCCGTCTTCCGGAAAAGTTTTATCCGGCGGGGTTGACTCAAACGCCCTGCATAAACCCAAAAGATTTTTTGGAGCGGCAAGAAACATCGAAGAAGGAGGTAGTCTTACTATAATTGCCACTGCTTTAATTGATACCGGCTCAAGAATGGATGAGGTAATTTTCGAAGAGTTTAAGGGAACCGGAAATCTTGAAGTTAACTTAGACAGAAAATTATCCGAAAAGAGAATTTTTCCCGCTATAGATATTAATAAATCAGGCACCAGAAAGGAAGAACTTCTCGTGAATAAAGACCATTTGAAAAAGATATGGATATTAAGAAAGGTTTTATCCGGTATGGACACTGCCGATGCAATGGAATTTTTAATAGACAAAATTAAAAACACTAAATCCAATGCAGACTTTTTAAATCTGATGAACCAGTAAGCAATCCCAAATCCCGATTTGGGAGCAATTAAAAAGCAATTAAAATTTTAGAAAATATGATATATTATATTTATGTCAAACGAAAATATTAATTTGCCGCTCAATACTTCTGACATTTTAGATGCTACCGGCGACGGCATAATAGTTATCGATGAAAATTATAAAATAGTCTATGCAAATAAACGATTTTTGGATGATGCCGGCGTTCCTCCTTCCGAAGTAATAGGCGGTTATTGTTATAAAGTAAGCCATTTTCGAGACGAACCGTGTGATCCCTTGCTTGAATCGTGCTCTGTAGAAGAAGTAATTAAAAAAGGCAGGACCGTCAAGGTTATACACGGTCATTACGGGCGGCAAAATAAAGAAATTGCCGTAGAAATAAATTCATCGCCTTTTTATGATGCTTTAACCGGAAAAAAATATGCCGTTGAGGTTTTAAGGTGTCTCGGGAACGGTTCAAACGCCCACCTAAAATTTAACCTTTCACAGAGACTTTCCGAAGTAGGTCTTTTAGCCGAAGGTGTTGCACATGAAATCAATAATCCCCTGAATAACATTCTTGCATCTATAGATATGATAAAAATGTGCGCAGAAAGCAGCGGCCTGATTCAAAATACTGATATTGCAGATGCAATGAAAGAAAGCGGATGCGATATTAAAAAATATTTTGAATTAATGAAACAGGAAATTGAAAGATGCAAAGATATTACAAAAAAACTTCTTATTTTATCAGGACCTGTTTCAAATTCCTCGAATATAGTAAATGTTAATAATTCGCTTGAAGAAAGCCTTACCCTGTTATCTTTTACCGCAAACAAAAAAAATATTATGATTAAGAAAAATCTTACATCTAATATTCCATTAATCCGTTTTTCGGAAGCCGGTTTGAGGCAGGTTTTATTAAATATAGGACTTAATGCTATTCAGGCGGTTCAAGAAAATTCCGGAATAGTTTATTTTATTACAAAAAAAATTAAGGAATTTATTTATATAATAATAATTGATAACGGTCACGGTATTGCGCCGGAGGATATTAAAAAGATTTTCGACCCATTTTTTTCTAAAAACAAAAATTCTGCAAGCACCGGACTGGGTCTTTCTATATCTATGAGCATTATTAAATCTCTCGGGGGTTCTATAGAGGTAAGGTCTAAAACGGATTACGGAACGAAATTTACTATAAAAGTTCCCATTAAAAGAGACTTTTAAATTTTAATATGGATAACAATTCTATTTCTATACTTATTGTAGACGACGATGTAAATTACAGGACTATTCTTTTAGGTTTTTTAAAAAGCGAAGGTTACGACGTCGAGTCTTCTAATTCTGCGGAAGAGGCTGTAAACAAGTTAGAAAAAGGTTTTTTTAATATTATAATATCTGATCTGAAATTACCCGGAAAATCGGGAATAGATCTGTTAAAGACTGTAAAATCAAGGTCTAACGACGTCGAAATGATTATACTGACGGCTTTCGGAAGTATAGATTCCGCCGTTGCGGCATTAAAAATAGGAGCCTGCGATTATTTGGTCAAACCTTTAAGCCTGGAAGAACTCAGTATAACAATAAAAAGGCTTATCGAGAAAATAAATCTTAAGAATTATGCGTCTTATTTCAAAAGGGAAATTTTTAAAAGATTTTTTATCGGAAAATCGAAAGCGGCGGCTAAGGTTATAGAAGATATTACCGTTGCCGCGAAATCGGATCTGAACGTTCTTATCTCGGGAGAGTCGGGCACAGGTAAAGAACTGAGCGCAAATCTGCTTCACAGGCTTTCTTCGAGAAGGGATAATCCTTTTATAATAGTAGATTCATGCAATTTATCGGAAAACCTTTTTGAATCGGAATTGTTCGGCCATGAGCGGGGATCCTTTACCGGAGCCGACGTTCTTAAAAAGGGATTATTAGAATATGCCGATAAGGGAACGCTTTTTATAGACGAAATAGGAGAAGTGAGCGGCATAATACAAAGCAAACTTCTAAGGATAATAGATACTAAGAGTTTCAGAAGGGTCGGTTCGTCTAAAAATCTTTTCATAGATACCCGAATTATAACGGCAACAAATAAGAACTTTAAAAAAATGGTGGAAGACGGTCATTTTAGAGGAGATTTATTTTACAGGATAAGCGGATTTACGATAGAACTTCCTCCCTTAAGAGAAAGAAAAGAAGATATTCCTCATTTAGCGCATTATTTTATGACTAAAGAAAATAAGATTCAATTTTCAAAGCCTCTTTCACAGCTTGCTATGGATAAACTTATGAATTACGATTGGCCCGGAAACGTAAGAGAATTAAAGAATGTCATTGAAAGGGGAATCGTATTATCCGAAGGAAAAGACGAGATTCCTCCCGAAGCCATACAGCTCGAAGTTTTAAATGCGAAAAATTATTATAGCGAAAAAGAGTTCGAAATTTTCGAGAAGAATTTATCTTTAAAGGAAATTGAAGAAAAATATATAAATTATCTCATTTCTAAAGGGCATACTAAATCCGAAATTGCCCGGATTATAGGCGAAAGCGAAAGGTCTGTTTACAGAAAAATATCGGGGATAAAAGTTTAAAAATAATTGTAACATATTTTTTTAGGGGGGTTATATATGAACTTTTTGAGAATTAAAAAGGTTTCGATTAAGACCAAACTGCTTATTTTAATTTTTGTAATTTTAGTTTTAATGCTGTCTTTTTTGACATATTACGCCGTATCTTATCAGAGTAAAATGTCCATAAAAACGACCTCCTTCGATGCCGTTGTTACCGCAAAGACGATGCTGTCCAGTATGAACGGCATGATGCTTAACGGCACGATAGCCAAGAAGTCGGACAGGAGGCAGTTATTCGGCATATACCGGAAAATTAAAGGAATCAAGTATTTTAAAGTGGTAAGAGGCAAAGCGGTTAATAAAGAATTCGGCGCAGGCTTAAAACAGGAAATTGCGACGTCAAAATTTGATAAAGAAATACTTGCATCGAAAAAAGAGATAACAAAAATTTATGAAAAAAACGGGCAGGAATATTTAAAAGTAGGAGTTCCTTTTGTGGCTAAAAAAATGTCCAGAGGCATCGACTGCCTTATGTGCCACACCGTTAAAGACGGAACCGTTCTCGGCGGAGTCGAACTTATTTATTCCCTCAAAAATACGGTAAACGCTTCAAATATTTTTATGAGAAATATTATTGTTTTTTCGATTATACTGATTATTTTATCAATTATAATAATATATGTTTTGTTTAAACAGATTTTTATCAAACCTCTTACTGTTTTTTATGATAAAGTCAGAGATGTATCTAAAGGCGAAGGAGATTTAAGCAAATTGATTCCTATGGATTGTTTCGATAAGCCGGTAATTATTGCCAAACGCCATAAAAATTGCATGCTCAAAGAAGACGAATTGGGACCGAGATGCTGGGATAAGCAGATAGAGCAGTTCGGCGAAAAAGGAGAGCATATCTGCAAAAAGTGCAATGTTTATAAAAATTCGGTTTACGACGAAATTACCTCGGTCGTCAACGAATTTAATAAATTCATTATCGATATCAGAGAAATAGTAAAATCTATTACCGAAGAGGCAATGGTCGTAGTCGATGTCAGTACCACAATAGAGGGACATGTAAATGAAATCAGCGGCAAAGCGCAGGAACAGGCGGAAATTGCGACCCACGTCGCCGCGGCTTCCGAAGAAATGTCTCAGACTATTAAAGAAATTGCCAAGAATACTCAGAATGTAAGTTCCATTGCAACTGAGGTGTCAGGCAGCGCTAAAGACGGCTTCGATATAGTGGAAAAATCCATTTCCGGCATTAAAAACGTCGCCGTTCTTACACAGCAGTTAGGCGGTCTTATAAACGGGTTAGAAAAAAGCTCTTTTGAAATAGGAGAAATAATTTCGGTGATAAACGATATAGCCGACCAGACCAATCTGCTTGCCCTTAATGCCGCAATAGAAGCCGCCCGTGCCGGAGAATCCGGCAGGGGATTTGCCGTAGTAGCAGACGAGGTTAGGAAATTAGCCGAAAGAACCGTTAAAGCTACCAAAGAGATAGTATCCAAGGTTCAAACTATGCAGCAGAGCACGCAGGATACAAAAACGTCTATGGATAAAACGTTAAGCGAGGTCGATTTGTCGGTAGGTTATGCTTCAAAAGCCGGAGAATCTTTAGACAATATAGAAAAAAATATCGTTAGTTTAACCGACCAGATTAGTTCTATTGCCGCCGCATCGGAAGAACAGACCGCGGCAACTAATGAAATATCTCAGAATATCGAAATGGTATCTAACCTTTCGGTGTCTAATTCCGAGAAATCTTCAAACACTGCCAAGGAAGCGGTTTCAATTTATGGAGAGCTTGAAATATTGATAGGCATATTAAAAAAGTTTAAATATTAAAATTATAGTTCAATAAATTTAAAAATAACAGGAGGATTTTAGCTTGAAGTTTAAATTGATAGACTCTATAGAAAAAGTTTTGGAAGAAAAAAAGGTAAAGGAATTCGACCGCATTTTTGTTTTTGGTGTTTTTCAGGGAGATGAAAATAATTTTTTGCAAGATAAAAGATTATTAGGTTCGTTCGATTTTATTTATAAAAGAATAAAACAGCTTGATTTTAAGGCAAAAAAAGGGAAAAATATAACTATTGAATCTCCGATTTATTCATTAGTGTATGGACTGGGTAAAAAAGACAAGTTTAATTACGACTCTTTGAGGGATTTTATATCAAGTTCTTCAAAAATAGCCAGAACAAATAAAACTAAAGACATAATTTTTATAATTTCCGAACTATCTAAGGAATACTATATAAAGAGCGGACTATTTTATTTATCCGCATCTATTGCGGAAGGAGCCGGATTAGGCCTATACGAATTTAAAAAATACGTAACCAAAGATAAAGAAAATAATAATAATAAAATTATCCATCCAGAAACTATAAGCATTTATTTTAACAGCTTAAAAATAACCGAGGATATAAAAAATGAGGTGGAAAAAGGTTTTGACTTCGGCGAAAAAACTTCCATTGCAGCTAATTTTGTGCGGGATATAGTCAATGAGCCGGGAAACGTTGTTACTCCGGAATACTTAGCCGGTATTGCAAGAGAGATATCTGCCGGAAAAAATATAGAATGCGAGATATTTAACGAAAAAGAAATATTAAAAAGAGGGATGAACGCTTTTTACGGAGTAGGACAGGGGTCAAAAAATCCCCCGAGATTTATTCACTTAACTTATAAGCCTCAAAATAAATCAAAAAATAAGAAAACTAGAAAAATTGCTATTATCGGCAAGGGAATAACCTTTGACAGCGGCGGTCTTTCTTTGAAGCCCGCCGATTTTATGACGACTATGAAATCCGATAAGTCTGGAGCTTGCACCGTTCTGGGCATAATGAAATACATTAAAGATTTTGATATAGACATCGAAGTTCACGGAATTATAGCCGCATGCGAAAATATGCCGGACGGAGGCGCCCAGAGACCGGACGACGTGGTAACGGCGCTTAACGGGAAGACTATCGAAATAGAAAACACCGATGCGGAAGGCAGGCTAACCTTGGCTGATGCCTTAACCTTTGCTTCTAATCTTGAAGTAGATGAAATAATAGACCTTGCAACGTTAACCGGCGCATGCGTGGTTGCACTCGGAGAATATACTTCGGGCGTTATGGGAAACGATAAAGATCTAATAAATAATATTATATCTTCCAGCCAAATTTCCGGCGAAAGAATGTGGGAACTGCCTTTTGACGACAATATGAAAGAAAAGCTCTCAAGCCCCATAGCAGATTTAAAAAATGTCGGCAACAAATATGGCGGGGCTATTACTGCAGGAATGTTTCTTGAAGAATTTGTGTCAGATAAAATTAAATGGTGTCATATCGATATAGCCGGCCCGGCTTTTACGAAAACAGGTTTTACATATAATCCTAAAGGGGGCACCGGAGCCGGAGCCAGAACCTTGCTTTACTATCTGAATCAGCATAAAATTTAACGGCAACCCAAATCCCGATTTAGGATTTTATATATATGGATTGCTGGAATTACTTAATAATGACGGGATATCGGAATATATAAATATTTTCTAAATCGGGATTTGGGGGGCAATATTTTTCTTGATTAAGCAAGTTTAATATGATATATTGTCAAATCGGTAGCAAATCGTTAATTAATAACAATTATTAAAGTATTAA
>JAKASB010000001.1:0-2481 GCA_021828255.1 bacterium
TCAACCGCAGGGAATTGGAACGCTTATTATTCTATTAACGGAACCGCCGCACAGAGACCGTCGCTTACCCCGTCAACCGATGCGAGCCCCGATATTACGTTTAATTCAAGCGGACAAATTACCGGTACATCCTCTTTGACTTTAACCGATGTTCCCGTTTATGTAACCGGAGCGACCACGCTTCCGGACGGCGCATCGCAACCGTTAAATATTACTTTGAATCTTGCTAATCTCACACAGTATGCCGCGACGTCCGCTACTACCGCGTTTACCCAGAACGGTTATTCGACCGGAACGCTAACGAGTTTTACGGTTGACCAGAACGGGAGGATTTCGGGACAGTTTTCCAACGGTCAGACGGAGTATCTATATCAGGTCGCTCTTGCCAACTTTATCGCTCCGACGGGTCTTACTTCAGAAGGCAACAGCCTTTACGCTCAGACTTTTGCTTCGGGTCAACCTGCCGTCGGCGTAGCAAATTCTGGAAATTTCGGCTATATTACGGACTCGGCGCTGGAGCAGTCAAATGTCAACATTTCGTCCGAGTTTACTAATATGATAATAGCGCAGAATGCTTACGTCGCCAACTCAAAGGTTTTGACTACGGAAAATTCCGTATTGACGGCTCTAGAAACCGCAATTCCGTAATTCATAATTAACTTTAGATAGAAATATAAAATAAAAAAATAATTATGATAGGCAACTTTGCATTAAATTTATCGATAGATGCGGGGCTTTCGTTAGTAAACAATGTCATGGACGCCGTTTCTGAAAGTCAAGGTCAGCCTTACGTTTCTAATTATACAGGTTATACAGGCGCCGGTTCGAGCGGGCAGGGACAGGGCGGATTTGCTAAAATATTGAACGATTCTATTGCGGGACAAACTGCCTTAGGCAACAATTCGGACAGTATTCAGGCAGACAATTCCTACAATAATAATTCTCAGGTTAATAATAATTCCCAGGTTTCCAGTCAGCCGCCGCCGAACGGTGCGGCAAACAATACTTCTGCCGCCGGCAATAATTATTCGGCGGGCAGTGCGGTTTCCGCAAATCCGAAGGGTATGCCGGACAATAACGGCGCAGGCGGTAGTTCAGAGGCTAAAATGGATAAAACGGCAAAATCTCCCTTGTCAAATCCTTTAAATGCCCCTCATGATAAAACGGCTAAGGATAAATTGAAAAACGATAAAGTCAAAAGTAACGGTAACGTAACCGGCGGGCAGCCGTCTTTTTTTGCAGGAAATACCGGCATTATCTTTAAGCCGCTTTCTGCAAATAAAACAAGTAAAGATGGAAGTATAGGAACGGCAAACGGCGGGGCGGCAAATGTAAAACCGGACGGTAAAAATTCTAAAAACATAAACGGCGCCGCCGTAAATGCCGATAGCTCAGATAATCAATCCTTGTCTAAAAGTTTGGATAATAATACGGCCGGAATTATTGATGAAAAAGGTGCAGATTTATCCTCGCTTGTCAAAACTTCCGACAAAAAAATTGCGGATAACACATCTGGGCAAAATACTGCCGCCGGGTCGTCCAATCAAAGCGTATCCGGCAAAACCGGGAATACGGCAAATAAAAATTCCGAAAGTAATGACTCACAAAAAGCTAATTTCGTTCCCGTAAATGCCGAAAACCGGAACAATTCAGATAATCAAAACGTTTTATTTAATAAAACGGCGGAAAATAAAGCGAGTGCCGCATCAAACGCAAACGGAGCCGCAAAATCTGCGGCTCCGAATAATACAGGTACTACTAATACTCCTACTAATACTCCTGCTAATGCTAATACTAATACTCTTATTAATGACGCTGCCGTCAATGCTTTTAATTTAAACACTTTAAGCAGGGAAACAAAATCCGTTCTTTTGGCAACGGCAACCGGCGGCAAAAATTCCGAAGACATTGCAGATAATAGACACGGTTCCGGTGCAAGTATCGCCGGTAACGTTAAGACTGCCGGTTTTATCTCCTCCGGTTCTTCCCAAGGCGCAGGTTTGGGGCTTAATAATCAGGCTTCCGGTGAAAATTTCGGCGGATTAAGCCTAACCGGCGGTAAGATTGCCGGTCTTGAAGACTCCGCTGAGGAAACTAACGGCGCTACAGCCGTAAATTCAGTTATGTTTATGCTTAGAAAAAATATCCAATCGGCTACTATTACGCTGAATCCGCCGTCTCTTGGCACCGTTAAAATAAATATTACATTAAGCAGTCCCAATTCTGCGTTAAACCAGTCCGCCTCTTCCAACGGCTCTATAACGATAAATATGCTTGCGCAGAATGAAGCCGTAAAAAATATTCTTCAGTCCTCGTCGGATTCATTGCAGAATGCTCTTAAAAATCAAGGTTTTTCATCTATAAACTTGAATATAAGTACCGGTTCCGGTTATAATAACCAGACGGGCGGCAATGGGAACGAAATGCCTAAAAATCCGTTTATCGGCGCTGATTATAACGGCGGGTTTTCAAACGAGACGC
>JAKASB010000001.1:2581-14218 GCA_021828255.1 bacterium
ATGGCATTTAAATTTCAAAGTATATTGAACCACAGGGAAACTATCCTCGACAAAAAATATCGCGAGCTTTCCGATGTCCACAGAAAGGTAGCCTCGCTCAATTTAAAAATTTTCGACGTACAGAATTCAATCGAGTCTTATAAAACAACTTATCCCGTAAACATTCTTAATGTTTCTAATATATACGACTACAATATCCTTGATTCTCAGTTTAAATCCCTTAAGTCTAAATTAAACGATCTGCTGAAAGCAAAAGAATCAATAGAACGTGAGCTTGAAGCAAAAAAGGCCGGCGTTATTAAAGCAAAAATAGAATTAGAAAAAGTCGATAAACTCCGCGAAAAATATCTTGCCGTAGATAAGATGAATCAGTTAAAACATGAAGAAGCCGCCGCCGGTGACTTTACCTCCAACCGCTTTATAGTAAAGTAGATTTAATTATATTGACAACGGATATATTTATGTAAATAATATAAATATGCCAAAGAAATCGTATAAAATTATTTTTCCGGCCGCCGTTTTTATTTTTGTCATCTTGATATTTAACAGTTTTTTGTGCGGGGTTTCTTACGCTTCATCATCAAGCGCAGCGGCGGAAAGAGAAGAGATTAAAGTTCTTAAAAATCAGATAAAATTAGAAGTCGAAAAACTTAAACAGATAGAAGCCAAAATTCATCATATAAAATCCGCCCAAAGAGCAAAGGTCAAAAATCTCGTATCCCTTTATTCTTCTATGAGCCCCAGAAATGCCGCAAATATACTTACGCGCATAGATAAAGGCGTAGCGATATATATTCTGTCCCATATGACCCCGAGAACCGCTTCCGCAATTATTTCAAGGATGCCCGTCAAGGATGCCGCATTTTTTACAAACAGTATTGCCGGAAAATAAATTTTAAAAAATAATGTCAAAATAATGACAATATTAGGACAAATAAAAATTAAATATTATCGTATCATATTGAATTTATTACCTATTTTAGTTTATATTAAATTGGCATAAATATTGCTTTATCTTTTTAGGTTATTTTTATATAAAAAATCATCATTTTATTCATTTTATTCGGAGGGTTTATTAATGGCAGATAATCAAAGCGAAGACAAATCAAATAAGGGATTAGGCAATATCGACGAAGAAGAGATGTCCACAATCTCTCAGATAGAATCGTCCAAGAAAAAGGGCGGAATAAAGAAACTTCTTTTTATATTAATACCTGCTATTATTGTTCTCGGCGGGGGCGGTTTTGCCGCCTACCATTTTTTATTTGCGAAAACTAAAGGCAAGGTTTCGTCTAAGCCGGCTAACATTTCGCAGATAAAGTCCGGACCGATGATAAACCTCAAACCCTTTTTAACTAATCTTGCCAATAAGAATAAAATGTCTTATATCAAAGTTTCGATTTCCATTGAATTAAAACAGGGTTCAAATTCCGGCGCTTTTAAACAGCTTACGCCGCAAATAAGAAACAGGATAATCATGATTATGAGTTCTAAGACCTCAAGAGAAATAAATACGCCTCAAGGAATGCTGTCTTTAAGGCACCAGATAGCAAGAAGTCTTAACCAGATTTTAGGAGACGGCACCGTAACCGGCGTTTATTTTAATAATTACTTAGTTCAATAATAAAATAATTATAAAATAATTCAAAAAATGCCTGAGATACTATCTCAAGATGAAGTCAATGCTTTACTTAGGGGGATATCTTCCGGTTCTATCGAAACGGAAAAACAGGAAGAGGTTGGCGGTATAAGACCGTATGATTTGACCTCGCAGGATAGAATCGTCAGGGGCAGAATGCCCACCCTCGAGATTATAAACGAAAGATTTGCCCGCCTGCTCAGGAACGATTTGACTTCGGCGCTGCGGAAGGTTGCCGAAATTACCGCTACCTCGGTAGATATGCAAAAGTTCGGCGAATTTTTGAAAAATATCCCTCTTCCGACGAGCCTTACTATATTTAAAATGCCGCCGCTTCGGGGTTACGGGATTTTTGTCTTAGACTCAAGACTGATATATAACCTGATAGACTTATTCTTTGGCGGCACTACGGATTTGCATGTTAAAATAGAAGGGAGAGATTTTTCACCTATAGAAAACAAATTGATTAAAAAAATAACCGATATGGCGTTTAACGCAATGAAAACAGCATGGATGCCTGTTACCCCTATAGACATCGAATTTCAAAGAAGCGAAATTAACCCTCAATTTGCCACGATAGTAACCCCGACGGAGGTTGTTATAATAAGCAGGTTTGAGGTTGACATAGAAGGGGCGGCGTCGAAATTTATGATATGCATTCCGTATTCCATGATAGAACCTATCAAAGAAAAACTTTACAGCGGATTCCAGAGTGAACAGCTTGAAATAGACCAAAGATGGATAGAAAGGTTTAAAGAAAGGCTTAAGGAATCGGAACTCGATATAAGAGTCAAAATAGGAACGACAAGCATATCAGCCCAAGATTTTTTAAAAATCAAGAAAGGCGACGTTATAGTGCTTGATAAAAAAATAGAGGAGCCTTTGGTGGTAGAGATTGAAGATCTTCCGAAATTTATCGGATACCCGGGCAAAATTAATAATCAGGTCGCCGTAAAATTAATATCTGAAATACCTATAGGAAAAGAGGGTTATTATGAGTGAAATTGAAAAAGATTTATCCATATCAAAACAAAATGGCGACGCGGAGCCGCAAAATAGACAGTTTCTACCCTCACAGGAACTGCAGGAAAAACTTAAGCCGGAACAGCTTGATTTAATTCGGTCTCAACCTAAGCCGGGACCCGCGTCTGAACCTGAGGATGACAACGTCAGCTGGGAGGATGCCTTTAAAGAAACAGAAGCTGCCAATGCCGCCGGCAAATCTGCCGCCGCAAATCAGGACGTAATTAACGACTTAGATTTAAATAATATAGAAAATGTGACGGATAAACCGGATTCCGATTCTGATTCCGATATAGAGATTAAAAATACCGGACGGGACTCGGCCGCCGGCGGCGAACTTGTAAAAACCCCCGCTAAAAAGTCTGTAAAAAAACTTGAATTTGCCTCTTTCGACGAATCCGACAAAACGACGGAGCCGCCTAAAAATTTAGATTTTATTCTTGATATACCGCTTACCATTTCAGTCGAACTTGGAAGAACCAAAATGGTTATAAACGATATGCTTCAATTGGGTCAGGGTTCCGTCATAGAACTTGTAAAGCTTGCCGGAGAACCTTTAGATATATACGTTAACGGAAAACTGATGGCAAAAGGGGAAGTCGTGCTGGTCAACGATAAATTTGGGGTCAGGCTTACGGACATTATAAGTCCGGTAGAAAGGGTTAAAAAACTATGAAAATCAAATTATTTTTTGTGGGTATTTTTGTTTCGGCGCTTTTTCTCGGCATTCTTCCGAATATTTGCTACGGCAGCCCGGCGGACGGAAATTTACTGTTAAAAAATATATATGTTTCTAAAAACAAAAATTCCGGTTCATATCTTATCTGGTTTAAGTTCAATCAAAAACCGAAAGGCATCGTTAAAAAAATAGGTTTAAAGGGCTATAGCCTTGAACTTGCGTTTAAAAATGCGCAATCAGGTATAAGTTCAAGATTTATTAAATTTCATAATAGCAGATTATTTAAAGCCGTCGAGATTATACCGGTTAAAAATTCAGGCTTGAATGCTACAATCTATTTTCATAAAAATATTAAAATAGCTCAAAAAAATACGTATGCGACTTTTTACGGAAGCTATTTTATAATTAAAATTAATCATACTTTTTACGGGGACTTATTTAAAAACGTCGGAAAAGAATCATCTCCCAAAAATGTCAAAGCCGTCGTACCGGCGGCATCAACCGTTGCAGCAGGCATGGCAAAAGCATCTAAAAATAACCTGCAGGATAACCCCTCTTTCCTTGGGAAGAATGCACCTAAATTAAATATGGGTTTTGAGGCGGTTAAAACCGCCGTTTATTTAGCATTGGTTGTCGGTCTGATTTACGGTATATATTTCTTGATGAACAAATTTAAAAACCGCGTTTCGGTAAAAGAAAAGTTAAATAATCTGAAAATAGTATCGTCTATTAATCTCGGAAATAAAAAATCCATTCTTCTCATAGAGGTAAATACAGAATTTTTTCTTGTAGGGGTATCCCAATCTAACATTCAGGTAATAGGTCATCTTAAAGGTGATGCCGGCAATGTAAAAGATGCGCCGTCTTACGGCAAATTTGCAGATGTCATGCGGGAACAGGTTAATAACCATGGCGGCGGCATTAACGAATCCTACCGGAAAATAAGGGCGGAACAATATAATATGCCGGATACAAATATGGCAGGTAAGCCGGGTACCTTTAAAGTAAAAAATATAAACGAAGCAAAATTTAAAAATAAAGCCGACAACGTATTTTTTGATATAGAAGAAAGATTAAAAGGATTAATGGAGAGTAATGGCAATGATTTTACGCGTAGCGAAGCGAGCAATTCTAAAAAATTTTAAAAATTCATCGCTTTTAGCTTTACCGGCTATATCTATGACGGGGCAACCGCATCATTCGGAAGTGTCTATGCTGATACAGATACTCCTTATCTTTACGGTCATTTCCATCGCTCCGTCTATATTGATAATGATGACGTCTTTTGTCAGAATCGTGGTTGTTCTGTCTTTCCTTAGAACTTCGCTCGGTCTTTCGACCGAACCGCCGAATCAGGTAATTATAGGATTAAGCCTTTTTCTTACTTTTTTTATTATGGCTCCGGTTATAAATTCGGTATATAAAAATGCTTATATTCCTTATACAAAAGGTTCAATAGGAATAAAAAGAGCCTATAAAGTCGGGATACAGCCGGTCAGGGGTTTTATGCTGAAACAGACGAGGATTAAAGACCTCGAGCTTTTCGTAAAAATGGCAAAACTCAAAAATATCAGGTCGCCAAAGGATGTGCCGACGTATGTGCTTATTCCCTCATTTATAGTCAGTGAACTTACGACCGCGTTCGAAATAAGTTTCCTTATATATCTTCCTTTTTTGATAGTAGATCTTGTGGTATCGAGTCTTTTAATGTCGATGGGAATGCTTATGCTGCCGCCTACCATGATATCGCTTCCTTTTAAACTTATGCTTTTCGTTATGGTAAACGGATGGTATTTAGTAATAGGCTCTTTAGTGCAGAGTTTTAAATGATACATTCAATAAGGAGATGGGGACAGAATTGAATTCTGTCCCCATAATATAAAAAAGAAGGAGATTTAAATGTCTATCGCATTCGTAAATTTTATTATACAGAAGGTTATATTAACCGTTTTATATTTAAGCGCCCCACCGCTTATAGCGAGTCTTGCGATCGGAATACTAATAAGCATGTTTCAGGCGGTAACGCAACTTCAGGACCAGACGCTTACTTTTGTTCCTAAGATTATCGTGGTAATCATCGTTTTATTGCTTTTCGGACCCTGGATGCTGAGTATTTTAGGAAATTTTACAACAGTCATTTTTGCGCATTTTCCTCAATATCTAAGAGGAGGGAGCTGATATGCCCGTTATCATAATTCATCAATACCTCCTTATAGAATTTATCCTGATATTTTTTAGAATAATAGCTATGATAGTCGTTTTGCCTTTTATCGGCAGTTCGGCTGTTCCAGGTTGGGCAAAGATAGGTCTGGCATTTTTTATGTCTTTAATCGTTTATCCTTTGATTATTAAAACCCAGATAATACCTCATCTGCCTTTACCGATGGTTATTTTATCGATTATCTCGCAGGTACTTATAGGTATTATTTTTGGTTTTTTAGTTCTTATTATTTTTACGGGCGTCGAGGTAGCGGGACAGTTAATAGGTATTCAAATAGGATTTGGTATGATGAACCTCATAAATCCCTTGATTTCAAATCAGCAGGTTTCCCTTATATCCAATCTGCAGAATTATTTGGCATTGATAATTTTCATAGAAACATCGGTATTTTTCTTTGTTATTGAAGGCATATACGATAGTTTTCAAACTATTCCTTTAACCTTTATTAATTTTTCGCCTTATATTTTTCAATATTTAGTAAACAAGGCGGGCAATATATTTTTAATAGGCGTTAATTTAAGTATTCCCATAATATTGATAACTATTTTATTAAATATAATTATTGCTTTAATGGGAAGGCTTGCTCCCCAGTTTAATATTTTTGCCGTCGGTTTTCCGATTATTATAGTCGTGGGACTGCTTATGCTGTATGTTTCCGTGCCATATTTCACCGATTATATAATGCTGTCTTTTTCAAGTTTAAAATTAGAATTTAACCGTATGATAAATTCGTTGGCTGTTATAAGCCGGTAAAAGTAATAATATACTAATACTATAATATATAATATATCTATATCGTCATGGCTGAAGACAAGTTCGATAAAACGGAACCTGCAAGTCCTAAAAGAATTCAGGATGCGAGAGAAAACGGTCGGGTAATGAAATCGAGGGAGGTTACCACCGCCTTCGTATTTGTCGTCGTCATAATTTACCTTTATTTTAATATCTCGCATATAGGTGAAATCGTTTCTAATAGATTAGTTTATTTTTTTTCTAATTTTTCTAATTTAAATTTAAATTATACCGCTTGCATTGAAATCATAGATAATCTAATTTACACGGTAGTTTACGCCGTTATTCCGTTTATACTTATAATATTTTTTGCATCTTTGATTTCAAACATAGCGCAGGTAGGTTTTCTTTTTACCTTTAAACCTTTAATCCCAGATATTACGCGCATAGACCCCGTTTCCGGACTTAAAAGATTTTTTTCGCTTCAATCTGTGAACGAACTAGGAAAAACTATTTTTAAATTTTTCGTTTTAACCGCAATAGCTTATTTTACCTGTGCGCCTTATTTAAAAAAGATATTAGTTTTGCAGTATATGACCCCTTCGTATGACATTTTTTTTATGGCAAAAATTATTTATAAACTTTTTTTTAATATTATTATGGCTATGATAATTCTTGCGATTGCCGATTTTTTTATCCAGCGGTATCAGTATAATAAAGGTCTTATGATGACCAAGCAGGAAGTGAAAGACGAAGCTAAGCAGTTCGAAGGAGACCGGCAGGTAAAAGGAAAAATCAGAAAAATGCAGAGGGAAATAGCCAGAAGGAGAATATTAAAAGAAGTCAAGAATGCGCATGTTGTAATTACGAACCCGACGCATTTTGCCGTGGCGCTAAAATATGACAATAAAAAATACAACGCTCCGGTAGTACTTGCTAAAGGCGCGGACAATCTGGCTCTGCTCATAAAAAAAATCGCAAAAGAAAACGATATTCCAACTGTAGAAAACAAATACGTCGCAAGGACTCTTTACGAAACATGCGAACCCGGACAGGCTATTCCCGCATCTCTCTATAAAGCCGTGGCGGAAATACTTGCCCATTTATATACGACTAACGAAAAATTTAAACAAATATGGAGTTTTATTAAATAATGGCAGAAAAAGTAGAAGCGGGCGCTCTTTCCCGGAACATATTTTTTAAAAATTCTGACGTGCTGCTTGCCCTTCTTTTTATGATGGTTATCGGTCTTATGGTTATTCCGATAACTACATGGATGCTCGATATATTTCTGACTTTTTCCATCGCGTTCGGCATAATAATTTTATTAATTTCCATTTATGTATTAAGACCGCTGGAATTTTCTATATTTCCCACTATTCTTTTAGTAGCGACATTATTCAGGCTGTCTTTAGAAATCGCCGCTACGAGGCTTATACTGCTGTATGGATATAAAGGAACCGATGCCGCAGGAATAGTCATACAATCTTTTGGAAAATTCGTCGTAGGAGGAAATTTTGCGGTAGGAATAGTTATTTTTATAATTTTCATCGTCATAAATTTTTTGGTTATTACCAAGGGCGCTACAAGGGTAGCCGAAGTATCCGCAAGATTTACCTTAGACGCATTGCCCGGAAAACAGATGTCTATTGATGCCGAGCTTAATTCCGGTTTTATAACCGATGTGGAGGCGAGGAAGAGACGGCTGGATTTAACTAAGGAAGTAGATTTTTACGGGTCTATGGACGGCGCAAGCAAATTCGTCAGAGGGGACGTTATAGCCGCTATTATAATTATTATCATAAATATTATAGGCGGTCTTTTAATAGGAATATTTCAGCATCATATGTCCATCATTCGGGCGGCTTCAGATTATACTCTTCTTACGGTCGGGGAAGGACTTGTAGCCCAGATCCCGGCTCTCGTAGTTTCCACCTCGGCAGGTATTATAATGACCAGAGCGACCCGCGAGAGCGATCTTTCCAAGGATTTCTCGTATCAATTTCTTTCCAACTCCAGAGCCTTATATACCGCCTCCGGCATACTCTTTTTTTTCGGCATTATTCCAGGACTTCCGCACTGGCCGTTTATTCTTTTTGCCGTTACGGCGAGCTTAATAGCTTATCTTATTTCTAAAGAAACTAATAAGAAAAAAGCGGAGTCCGTAAAAAGAGCTGCGGCGGAAAAAAAAGAAATACCCGAATCACATATCATCGAAAACGCTATGCAGATAGATATTCTAGAACTCGAAGTGGGCTACAATCTTATATCTTTCGTAGATGCCGCAAGAAGCGGGGAACTTTTAGAAAGAATAAAAGGCATAAGAAAACAGCTTGCGGCGGATATGGGGATTATCATCCCGCCTATACATATAAAAGACAATCTAAATTTAAAACCCAACGAGTATGTTTTTTTAATTAAAGGCATAGAGACAGCCGGATACGAAACGATGCCGAACAAGCTTCTTGCTATGAATCCCGGAAACGTAACGGAAAATATCCCCGGCATAGTTACTAAAGAGCCGGCTTTCAATCTGCCGGCGCTTTGGATAGACGAAGGATTAAAACAAAAAGCGCAGATGGCGGGATGGACGGTTGTAGAAATACCCGCAGTTATAGCGACGCACATAGTGGAAATAATAAAAAATAATGCGGCGGAACTTCTTACGAGGCAAGATGTCCAGAAACTTTTAGACATACTTTCCGCAAAATATCCTAAGATTGTAGATGACCTTATTCCCGGCGTTATTTCCCTTAGCGCCGTGCAAAACATCCTTGAGAATTTGCTTTCCGAGGGAGTTCCTGTTAAAGATATGCTTACTATAGTCGAAGCGCTTCATAATTACGCTCCCAATACGAAGGACCCAGCCGTTTTAACGGAATACGTGAGGAGCGCCTTAAAAAGAACGATTACGAAAACTTTAATAGCGCAGGACAATACCGTGAGACCTCTTATGCTTGGCAAAAATTTCGAAACCGTTATATTTAACGAATATAATAAGACAAAAGAACAAGGAGCCGGATATCCGGGGCTGGATTCGTCGTATTACAATAAAATAATTTCGGCGGTTAAGGACGGAGTTAAAAAATCGGTCGATATGGGCTTGTCGCCTATAGTGTTAACGTCTCCGCGTATAAGGCTTTTTTTAAAAAATATTTTAAATGAAATAACGCCGGGGATATCGGTTGTATCCACAGGTGAACTGTCCCCTAATGTAAAAATAAAACCGGTAGGGACTATAGAAATATAAATTGTCATTCCCGCTTAATTTATGCAGATTAAAAGATACGAAGTTTTAGACATCAAGGATGCGATAGAGCTTATTAAAAAAGACCTCGGCGAGGAAGCGGTTATCATCTCAACGAGACAAGTCAACGGTTCTAACGATTTAGGTTTTTTCGGAAAGCCGTTTCTCGAAGTAGTAGCGGCGGTAGATTATAAAGAAGAAGACCTTATTCCGCCTAAGAAAAACCTCGGCTTTAATCAAGATATTCTTGCTCCTTTATACGACGACGTCAAGTTTTTAAAAGATAATTTCGACAGCATAGTCGAAGATAAAGTTATTTATATCTTAAATTCAAAGTTCGAAGAACTTAAGGCGTTTATGAATGAAATTAAATTTGATTTAAACCTGTTAAAAGATGCAAGAGCGTATAAAGGAGCGGCGGAAAACGACTTACTGATGTATTTGGACAATATTTCTTTCGAAAGAAATATATCCGTCAAATTAATCGAAATATTTTTTAAAGACATAAAATTGACTAATTTTAAAAAAGAGGAAAAAGTAGAGTATTTTAAAAAATTTTTTAAAAAAATAATAGAAAAAAAAGTTGAAAGAAAAAAATTGAACCGCCTGTTCGACGGAAAAACCGTTATTGCGGTTATCGGAAACAGCGGTTCCGGAAAAACCGCAACCACCGCTAAACTCTGTTCTAAGTTTATATTCGAAAAAAATCAGCATGTTTCGGTCTGTTCCATAGATTCATTAAAAATAGGCGGGTATGAAACTTTAAAAAAATATGCCGAAAAACTAAAGATAGATTTTTCCGCATTAAAAGACCCGCAGGGATTAAATTCTTTTATTTCTAATTCCCCGTCCGACGTTATAATAATCGACACGTTTGCCGTTAATCACAATAATCTGTTCCAGTTGAACGCTCTTGCAAAATTTTTCGATAAATTAAAAGGCGGAATTAATACCGAGCTTTTGCTCCCCGCCTATCTTAAGCACTTAGACGCCGTCAGAGCTTACGAATCTTTTAGAAACAAGATAGGAATAAGCGGGGTTATTATTTCAAAAACGGACGAGTCGCGCGGTATAGGCAATCTTGCGGGACTGCTTCTCCTTCAGGACTCGGCAATAGATTTTATTACCGCCGGAGAAAACGTTCCTGAAGATATCGAAGAAGCAACGGCGGAAAATATTTATTCGTTATTTTTTCCTAAACCGGCAGAGTTCTGAGAGGCAATAACAATTTTAAGAGGCATTTTAAAATGAAAAGACAGAGAAACGAAAATTCTTATACAAAAATTATTTCCGTTACAAGCGGCAAGGGCGGGGTGGGCAAGACCAATATAGTCTGCAATCTTGCATATTGTTTCGCTTCTATGGGAAAAAGAGTAATAATAATGGATGCCGATTTAAGCCTCGGGAACGTCTCGGTAATAATGGGGATGATACCTAAATACAATATATCGCAAGTTATTTACGGGGATAAACAGCTCGGGGATATTATAATGACCGATTCCAACGGCATAATGGTTCTTCCGGCCTCTTCCGGCATATCCGAACTGTCGAACCTTTCGGAACCGCAAAAGATTACGCTGATGTCGAGATTCGATGAATTTGCCGGCGACTTAGACGTCAGCGGAAGACCGATAGACGTGCTTCTGATAGATACGGGAGCGGGGATATCGTCTAACGTTCTGTATTTCAATCTTGCCGCCAGCGAAATATACGTCGTCGTTACTCCTGAGCCTACTTCCATTACCGATGCTTACGCTCTCATAAAAGTTTTAAGCACCAAATACAGCGAAAAATATTTCTCTATTATCGTCAATAACGTCAGGAGCGAAAGAGAAGCAAAAGAGGTATATAAGCATTTAAGCCTTGTTTCAGATAAATTCCTTAAGGTTAATTTGAATTACCTTGGACATATCTTAAGCGACGAAAATGTTTCACGTTCCGTTATAATGCAGAGACCGGCGTCAAGTATTTTTCCAGATTCGAAGGCTTCGCTATGCTTTAAAAAATTAGCTTATAATATACTGTCGCAAAAAGACAATAAAATATCCAACGGCAATATTCAGTTTTTTCTTAACAGACTGCTTATGTCGTTTTAA
>JAKASB010000001.1:14318-26507 GCA_021828255.1 bacterium
AAAAGAGGGCGGAATTCAATTCCGACCCGTCACAAATTGGAATGATATGCAAAAAATAGACGATAAATCTAAAAAATTAATAGAAGAAAATTTTAACCTTGTCAATAAAGTTGCCAATTTTATGTCGGTAAAATTTAACGGCATAATAAACAAAGACGACATTATCGAGTTCGGCATATTCGGGCTAATAGATGCGGCAATAAAGTTCGACCCGTCGAAGAACGAAAATTTTAAATTTTATGCAATAACGCGCATAAAAGGAACTATACTCGACAACGTGCGGAAACTTGATTATATGCCCAGAAACGTTAGAGAATTATCCGGAAGAATAGAAAAAGTTTATTCAAAATTAGAGCAGAAACTGGGAAGAATGCCTTCGGACGAGGAAGTAGCAGCCGAATTAGATATAGGGATAGGCGAGCTTAACGAAATGTTTTATAAGATAAGGGGAGCCTCATTTTTAAACGATAAAGATTTCATATCTTTAGAAAGAACCAGGCCGGAATCTTTAGACGCTATCGAAAGCAAGGACGTATCGATAGTAGACGGTCTTTTAATGGACGAGAAAAAAGGTATATTAAAAAAATATATAGATATGCTCGAAGATATTGAAAAGAACGTTTTAATGATGTATTATTATGATGAATTGACTTTAAAAGAGATCGGAAACATATTAAATCTAACCGAGTCGAGAATATGCCAAATCCATTCTAAATCGATTATAAAATTGAGGGCTAAATTAAAATCATATGAATAAAGAAGAAATAGAAAAGATTGCAAAATCTGGGACTCCGGCGGAGAGAAAAAAGTTAATAGAACTGTTGAATTCGGACAGCCCCGGCGTCGCCGAACTTGCCCAAAATGCCTTAGTAAATATCGTTCCCGGAAAAAAAGAACTGATAAAAAAGCTTATGGATTCCGCCGCTTCCCCCTCCTTTAGCATAAAACTTCGTTCTAATTCCTTCGATACTTTGAAACAGTTAGCTTTGCAGAACGGTAATTTTTTGGTGGATTATGCCGGCAAAAACAACGGAAAGTACGACAGAATAACCGCGGAACTGATGAGATACGGACGTTTTACTCCGCCGGATTTTCCGAAAAATACTTTGAAGATTTTTGCAAACAGCGGCGATGAAATTACTAAGGCAAATGCTATCGAATCTATCGGAATATTAAAAATAAATTTGGGAAACATTCTTATAAAAGCGCTAAGCGGAAATTTTTTTGTTTTATCCGCTGCCATTTTTTCTATAGGAGAATTAAAATTAAAAAAGGCTTTTCCAAAACTAAAAGAAATATTATTAAATACGGACGACAGAGTCGTTAAAAATATAATTGTGGAATCCCTTTCTAAAATCGGCGGAGACGAGATAACGGACTTTTTACTGGAACTTCTTAATAAAAACATAAAATATAGATTAGATAAAATGTATATATTCAAAAGCCTTTATAAAATATACCTTATAAGCGACTGCGATAAAAACGGAAGAAACAGCGGCAACGGAAGAATATATCTTAAACTGTCCAAAATGAATTTTAAAATAAGCATATTCTCATTAAACGATTATGAGGAAAAAGACATGATCGACGCGATTTTATGTTATTTTTCGTTGTTAAATCATAAAAAATCGAGAAAAATATTTAAATTTATTTTTGAATATTATCAAAAAAACGAAAATATAGATGAAAAAGAATATGACTACATAAAAAATATAGTAAAAAAAATAGCAAGACCTAAATTTATAACCGAATTTATAAAATCGTTAAAGCCATCCGTAGATTTAAATAACAAAACGGATTTGCTTATAGATGTTTTATCCGATATTTCCCATAGAGATATAATTAATCTTTTAGATTTTTATAAGGATAAAAAACTTTTCGTAGAAATAAAACTTTCGCTTTTAAAATATGCGCAAAAACTGGTTGTTAACCATCATTGCGAGGATAGGCTATTAGATGTCGTTATTAACAACTATATAAAGGACGGAAACGGCGACGTAAGAAAATCTGCCGTCAGCTTACTCGGATACTCTAAAAACGCTATTTCCTATGAAGAAAAAATTTTAAGCGGTCTTCTTAAGGAAAACTATTCCGACGTTGCCGATGCTTATGTCGAAACTATGTCTAATCTTTTAAACCTGAATAAAAATAAAAAATATATCTATTTTTTTATAGATAACCTTTCTTTGAAAAACTATAAAATAGTCGAATATTCTTTGAGAATTCTTGGAAACAAAAAAATGAAATTTACCGAAAAAGAAATTGCAGATTTATATACTAAATTCGGAGCCTTTAAATATATTAAGTCCGTCTTTTTAAAGAGACTTCTTGCAAAAGCGCTTAAAAATTTCGATTTAATTAAGCGTAAAGAAGAAATGGCATTTCTGCTTAAAGAAAACGATGAAGAAACGAAATTAAATTATTTAGAGTCCCTTTTATTGTCGGGAGAAAAAAATTCCGAAGTTTTTTTCGGTGTGCTTAACTCAGGGAATTATTCCGATATTTTCAGATATAAAATAATCGAATTGATTCAAAAATCGGGAAATAAAGATAGTTTTGAGGAACTTGCTTCCATTTTGCGCAAAGAAAAAAGCAAAATGGTTAAAATTGCGCTATTACGGGCATTGCATATATTAGATAAAGAAAAATCAAATTCTATTTTAAAAAAATATAATTCGTCTAAGGATAAAGATATAAGAAATTTTTCTTTTGAATTAATAAATAATTAAAAAGAATTAAATTACCAAAGCATATACATGGAATATATTAATGCAAATTTATCCGATAATGTTTTTAATAAATTAAAAGACTTGATTTATGAAATATCTGGAATATATTTTAGCGGACAGAAAAAATATTTATTGGAAACAAGGCTTTCTAAAAGACTTTCCGTTTTAAATCTGCCTAATTTTGAGGATTATTATAACTATCTGAAGTATTCTCTAAGTAAAGATAGGGAAATAAAGGAGTTGTTAAACAGCGTCACTACCAATGAAACAAGTTTTTTCAGGGATATGCCCCAGCTTGAAGTGTTTGTTGATATTTTAAAGCAGGTCGTGCAGGCGGCGGGTAATAACGCGTATAAAAAAATAAGAATATGGAGCGCGGCGTGCTCTACCGGCGAAGAGCCTTATACTATAGGTATTTTAATAAAAGAAAATTTCCCGTCGTCTGATATAAAGTTCGAAATAGCAGGCTCGGATATAAGCGAGCAGGTTATAAGTTCGGCAAAGAAGGGTATTTACGGCAGCTACACATTGCGTAACACCCCCCCGGCTATTTTAAATAAATATTTCGATAGAATAGGCGACGATTCATATTCTATTAAAGACGAAATTAAAAAAATTGCCGCTTTTCACAATGTTAATCTTATGAACGCAAAAGAGGTAAAGAAACTTAATGAATTTGACGTAGTTTTATGCAGAAATGTTATAATATATTTCGATACGGAATCTAAAAAAAAGGCTATAACCAATATATACGAAAGTCTAAAAACTGGGGGTTATCTGTTTTTAGGGCATTCGGAATCGCTTCATTCCATAACGTCTCTGTTTAAATTAGTCGGGCTCGGCAAAACACCGTTATACAAGAAGGAATAAACGGGAGATAAATATTATGAAAAACTATACCGTGTTAATCGTGGAAGACTCCATGTTCGTTATAAAATTTTTGACTATTGCTTTTAAAAATGCCGGTTTTAAGGTAAAAACAGCGGCGGACGGATTCGAGGCTTTAGAAAAAGCTATAAAAGACGATATTAATCTAATAGTGACGGATTTGAATATGCCTGAAATGGACGGCATAACGCTGTTAAAAAATCTTAAGGAAAATGACGGGACAAAAAAAATTCCCGTAATACTTATATCGTCTAATATACCGGACAAAAATGAAATTTCCGGCAGTTTCGCTTTCTTGCAAAAGCCGTTTCAAGAAAATGAAATAATAAGAATTGCAAAAAAGGCTGTCAAAGATATTTATGGTTAAAATAATAACATATTGATAAAAACATAAATTTCTATTATAATTCTAAATATTTTGAAAAAGAATGGGGACAGACTTAAGTCTGTCCCCTTAAAAAAGGATATAAATATGGCATTAGATCTTTCGATGAAAATTCTTGTGGTGGACGATTTTTCAACTATGAGAAGAATTATTAAAAATATTTTAAAGCAGATAGGTTTTACAAAGGTAGACGAAGCAGAAAACGGCGAAATAGCCCTGTCTAAAATCGGCGACGGAAAATACGACTTCGTTATTTCGGATTGGAATATGCCTGAAATGAACGGCATAGAGCTTTTGAAAACGGTAAGGGCAAACGAAGCCACTAAAGACCTCCCCTTTTTGATGGTTACGGCAGAAGCGAAAAAAGAAAACGTCATAGAGGCGGTTAAAGCAGGAGTCAATAATTACATAGTTAAACCTTTTACGGCAGAAATTCTTCAGGAAAAGATTTCAAAGATTTTTCCGGATTAAAAGCTAACATTTTACGGGTGATATTAAATGATAGACGATTCGATGAAAGAAATTGTCAACGATTTTATTCAGGAAGCGCTAGAACTTCTCGAAAGTCTTAACGAAAATTTTATAGAACTGGAAAAACAGCCGGACAACAAGGAAATATTAAATACGATATTCAGGGCGGCTCATACGGTGAAAGGCTCAGCCGGCTTCTTAGGCTTTCAGAATATAGTGGAACTTGCCCACAGCGCCGAAAATATTCTCAATAAGTTAAGGCAGGGGGAAATCAGCCTTACGTCCGAAATGACGGATTATCTGCTTAAAGCGATGGACGCGCTTAAATTAATGATAATAACGGTATCAGAAACAGGGTCGGAAGGTGAACCTCCGGAAGGCAATGCTGAACTAATTAAAAAGCTGAACGCATTGTCCGAAGGGATGGGTATGGAGACGGCTAAACCTGCTTCAGCCTCTATTTCAGCAGCGGATGCGGCGGCTGAGGAAGAAAAACGGGCTGTTTCTGAAAAAAAGGAATCTGTTTCGACTCCGGCGGAGGCAGGGCAAGGCGCCGAAGAACAAAGCCCCCCCTCAACTGCTGCCGGCAATCCCCCTTCCGGCAAAAAAAAGGCAAGAACCTTAGGCGACATACTTCTGGAAGACAACCTTATTTCTAAAGAAGAATTAGAAGAAATTTATAAAGAAAAAGAAGAGGAAGAGCATATTTCTCCCCATGCGGAAATTCCTGAAATAGAGGCGGAAGAAATCGTGTATCCTTCTGTATCCGGAGAAGCTGCAGAGGCTTCTGCTCCTCCTGCTCCTGCGCAGGATATAAAAACTGCGGCGGCTCCTACGCCTCCAAATAAGCCGATACAACAACCCGCACCCACGGTCCAACCGGTTCCCGTCCAGCAAAAACCGGCTCCCGTTCCGGCGCAGGCGGCAGAGATTAAAGAAACAACCATTAGGGTAGATATTGAAAGACTCGATAATGTTATGAACCTTGTAGGTGAATTAGTTCTTGCAAGGAACAGATTATTCAACATTTCATCGAAATTAGAAATAAAATATGCCGACGACGATCTTTCATCCGCGCTTGCCCAGGTAGTTGCCGGTCTCAATCTCGTAACTACCGACCTTCAACTTGCCGTTATGAAAACAAGGATGCAGCCTGTTAAAAAGGTATTCAGCAAATTTCCGAGAATGGTCAGGGACCTTTCTAAGGAACTCAATAAAGACATAGAACTACTTATATCCGGCGAAGAGACGGAATTAGATAAATCCGTAATAGAAGAAATAGGCGACCCGCTCGTTCACTTAATTAGAAACAGCGTAGATCATGGCATAGAAGATAAAGACACAAGAAAAGCCGGCGGAAAACCGGAAAGAGGCACAATAAAACTGAGTGCGGAACATGAAGGAAATTATATTATTATATCCGTTATAGACGACGGCAAGGGTATGGATCCAGCCGTTATCAAAAGAAAAGTGGTAGAAAAAGGCGTGATAGACGAAAAGACGGCGGCAGGTATTTCCGATAAAGATGCGTTAAACCTTATATTTGCTCCGGGGTTCAGCACCAAAGACAAGGCTACCGAAATTTCCGGAAGAGGCGTAGGAATGGACGTAGTAAAAACAAATATTCAGAAACTTAACGGTATTATCGAAATTAATTCTAATCCAGGACAAGGTTCCAGTATTATATTAAAACTTCCTCTTACCGTTGCGATAATTCAAACCCTTATCGTTGGAATATCCGACGAAGTTTTTGCCATTCCTCTTAATTCCGTCGTAGAAACACTAAGGATAAAAGAATCTACTATTCAGACTATAGACAAGCACGAAGTTATAAATTTAAGAAAATCTGTCCTGTCTCTGCTCAGGCTCAGAGATGAATTCGGAGTAGCCGGAAATGGGGACGAAGATGCCGTTCATTCGACAGGTAGAGAAATTTATGTCGTAGTCGTAGCCCTTGCAGAAAAAAGGGTCGGAATAGTCGTAGATAACCTTTACGGTCAGGAAGAGGTGGTTATTAAGTCTCTGGGCGATTACCGGCTGGGATACAAAGGCATCTCCGGCGCCACGATAACGGGCGACGGCAAAGTAGTTTTAATAATAGATGTGGCTTCCATGATAGATGCCGTTAAAGTGAAATAATTGGAGATTAAAATTTTATGACCGAACCTATAAGACTTTTAATAGTAGATGATTCTCCTTTTATGAGGAGGGCTATAAGTTCTCTTGTAACCGGGGAAGAAGATATCAAGGTAGTCGGAACGGCAAAAGACGGAGAGGATGCTGTCCGCCAAATTCAGGACCTGAAGCCGGATATAGCGACCATGGACATCGAGATGCCCGTTATGGACGGACTCACTGCCCTTAAAATCATTATGGAAAAATTTCCTATTCCCGTGATAATGCTGAGTTCCCTTACGGAAGAAGGCGCAAAAGAAACTTTAGACGCTCTTGATTTAGGCGCGGCAGACTATATTCCAAAAAATCTTTCCAACGTATCCTTAAACATTTTAAAAGTAAAGGGCGACCTACTTTCAAAAATCAGAGCAATTGCCGCAAAAAAATATTTTTTTAGACCTCGCGGAAATGAACATACAGAGGAATATCTTAAAACCAATAAAAATAAAAATAATAAAATAGATATAGTCGCCATAGGTTCTTCGACGGGGGGACCGAAGGCGCTTCAGGACGTTATACCCAGACTTCCGCAAAATTTCCCCGTTCCTATTATTTTAGTTCAGCATATGCCTAAGGCGTTTACAGGTTCTTTTGCCGCAAGATTGTCTTCCATATCCCACATTAAAGTTATAGAAGCCGCGGGAGGTGAAATAATAAAACCGGGAACTGCTTATTTATCGCCGGGAGATAAGCATCTTAGTGTCGTAAAGGAAAAAAGAGAAGATTTTGTAACTCTTCTTTCAAACGAACCTGAAGATACCATAAACAGACCGTCCATTTCCGTTATGATGGAATCTGTCGCAAAAGGATATCCAGGGAAAGCACTAGGGGTTATATTGACCGGTATGGGTTCCGACGGTCTTCTGGGAATGAAAAAAATTAAAGAAACGGGGGGGAGAACAATTGCTCAGGATGAGGAGACCTGCGTCGTTTACGGCATGCCTAAGGCGGTAGTAGATGCAGGCATAGCCGATAAGGTTTTGCCTATATATAAGATAGGCGATGAAATAATAAAAGAAACCGTCTGCTGATTTTTTATAATATATAACCTTTGGAGGAATACTATGGAAATTAATAAAGAAACAGAAAATAAAAAAAGCGCCTACACAAGCGCCGAAGCCGGTTCCAAAATAGACGAAATAGTTCAGCTCGTTACCTTCAAATTAGGTAGCGAAGAGTTTGCGCTGGATATTTTAAAGGTGCAAGAGATAAACAGAATAGTCGAAATAACGAAAGTTCCAAAAGCTCCCGATTTTGTCGAAGGAGTAATTAATTTAAGAGGCAGGGTTATTCCTATAGTCGATATAAGAAAAAAATTTCATCTGAATATCAAGGAAGCAACGAAAGAGACAAGAATTATCGTAGTAAACATTATGAATAAGACGATAGGTCTTATCGTGGACAGCGTCTCTGAAGTCCTGAGAATTAATTCTTTAACTATTCAGCCTCCGCCCCCGCTAATAGCCGGTTTGGACTCCGACTACATAAAGGGGGTAGGCAAATTGGACGAAAGGCTTATAATACTTTTAGACATAGACAAAATATTTACTACAGGAGAGCATAAACTTATAGAAAGTATGAAGATATGATAAAATGATTTATGCGGTTCTATAGTTATTATGAAAACTCCGTATATTTTTGCAACGGCAAATCAGAAAGGCGGCGTAGGAAAAACAACAACCGCAATTACTCTGGGAAGTTCCCTGTCTATTTTCGGATACAGGGTGCTTCTTATCGATCTTGACCCTCAAGCAAGCCTTACCAATCATCTTGCCGTAGAACCGGAAAAATTGGAATATTCCGTAGCCAATTTAATAATATCGGGTTCGTTTAATCCCAGTGAAGCCGTTATCAATAAATACAGGCTTAAAAACGGGGGATGCATAGATTTAATCCCCTCAAATATCAACCTTGCGAGAATAGAAGCTGAGCTGTCCGTTTCTACAGGCGGCGGCTTAAAACTTAAAGAAAAATTAAAGTTTTTTTACGATAATTACGACTATATTATAATAGATTCTTCGCCAGCGTTGAGCGTTCTTCTTATCAGCGCCGTTGCGGCAAGCGATGAAGTTATTATTCCGGTAATGTCCGATTTTTTATCGATAAGGGGAGTGGATTTACTGCTTTCCACTATAGATAAAATAGAAAAGGCGCTGGATTCGAGATGTACATACAGACTGTTAATTACAATGTTCGACAGGAGGACGAGTTCTTCTATTAGATCGCTGGATTATTTTAAAAATAAGTATAAAAATGCGCATTTTAATAGTATAATTAATATAGATACAAGATTCAGAGACGCAAGCATGCTCAGAAAGCCGCTGACATATATCGACGTCCATTCGAGGGGTGCGTTGGATTATATTAACGTTGCAAGGGAAATAATAGGCGATTTTAATAACGGGGTTAACGGAAGGAGGACAAAAGATGAATAACGCTTTCAATTTATATGATTTAAAAGGCTCTAAGGCGGTAGGTTCGGATATTGTAACGCCGTGGATCGACGATTTATTGGACAAAAAAAATACTTCGGAAACCTTGCGGCCTGCGCAGATACTGTCGTATCCGGTAGATAAATTACTGACTCCGGAGGCGGCGGTTTCAGCCGCTTCCGCTCCCGATAAAGCTTTCGGCATACATATCGTTCCCCCGGTTAATAAAGCCGGTAATACGGTTTCGCCGATTTCTTTAATAAAGCCCAAAATAGATTTAGAAAAAGAAGTTTCATATTTTACTTTCGTATCGGGAAACTCTTTTTATGCTTTGCCTTCCTTAAATATAAATGAAATAATAAAATATAAAATGCCGGTTAATATTTTTTCCAAAAAAGCGGGGCATTTGGGAATAATACTATATAGAAATAAAATAGCGCCCGTTTATGATTTTTCTATGATAGTAAACGGAGTTATGAATATTAAGTCCTTATTAAGATACACCATAATTTGCATTTACGATAATAAATTTTTCGGTTTATCCATAAGCGAAATTAAAAATATAACAGGGGTTAAAAACAAAAACCTTATTCCTTCATCGACATTCAAATTTAAGAATTCCAATAATATAACGTCCTGCGTTTTTGAAGACGCTGAAGGAAAATTTTATTCCGTTGTAGATTTAGAAAGCATTTTTAACCATTTAACGTCTTAACCGTTATGATTAATTATTATGATTTATTATGATAGATACCGTAGAACTTCAACAAATTATTACCAATTTGCCTTCCGTCGAAAAGATGGCTTCTACTCCCAATGTTTTAGCCGTAAATTCAAATAATATAATTCGGAAGGAAATGGAAAATATCGACGAAGCCGTTTTAAATACGGTGGTCGAATTAAGCGAAGTGCTTGAACCCGTTAACGATAAAAACAAAAACCGCAAAGAAAGAGAAAAAAGGAAAGAAGGAGAAGAGGAAAACGAAGCAGGCGAAAATAAACCGCATATAGATTTGGTCGTATGAATTCTATAATAAAACAGACGGGTTCGGCGGCATCCTTAAACGGCGGCAATGCCGGCGTTTCTGATATTTCCTTACTTATTAAGGAAAAAATAACATCTTCTCTTTTAAAAATATTAAAACCGGGAAGTATAATCGAAGCAGACTTGATAGGTGTTTCGACAGGTGCGGGCGGCTCTTTAAGCGGAATATTAGACATTAACGGCAAACTCTTGACGGCGGTTATTCCTGAAGACCTTTACGATGAATTTGTTCTGGGGAAGGCGTTTGACGATAACTTTAATATTCCAGTCAAGCTCAGGCTTGAAAGCGTCGTTAATAATAACGACGTTAATGGCGCCGCAGTTAAAGGCGGTACCTCCGGCGGTACCGGAAGCATCGAAATAGTATTTAAAGTCTTAGCCGATACTCTAGGTAACCTTAATATTCAAAAAGCTCTGGATTTATACGGCAAAACATTCACAGGTAATTTAGAAAATAATATCGAATCTGCCTTTAAATCCGTTTTGGCGCCTGATTTAAACTCCTCGGTACAGAGTATAACGGCTTCGGTAAAAGGCAATTTTCTGTTTATTCATATTAATTTCGGTACGGCGCTGGGTTTCGGTTCGGTTATTTTAACATCCGATCATAATTCTTATATAATTGAAAAAGATGCTTCCGATAAGAAAAAATTGTTAAGCGTCTCCCAAAAAAAATTTATGCTAATGCTTGAAACCGAACTAAGTTCGTTAGGACATATCAAACTGTTTTCATACTATTCGGATAAATTCCTGAGCATTAAATTTCAAGAGTGTCCATATGCGGCAAGAGAACTTATAAATAAAAATTTGAAAGCATTTAAAGAAATGTTGTCGGCAGATGGAATAACCCTTAAAGATATATCTTTTAAAGCCTCTGGAAGTAAGGACTTAAACGGCGATGCAGGAACCTTCGCCTCCAGCGGGGAAATATTTTCAGACGGGAAAATAATAAATGAAAGAATATAAGAAGCCCGAACATGAATCTAAATACATTAAAGCATCTGCCCTTAGGTACGATCCGAAAAAGAATAATGCTCCGGTGCTTGTAGCCAAGGGCAGGGGAGAGCTTGCCGAAAAAATTATTGAAATTGCAAAAAAAGAAAATATACCTGTAACTAAAAATAATGTCCTGGCGGATATACTCGACGGACTCGATATTTACGAAGATATTCCGCCGGAAATATATAAAGTAGTAGCTAATATTTTTGTATTTCTGCACAAATTAAATGAAAAAGCCGTTAGGCCGTTCTCTTCCAGCTAGGCCGTTCCCTTCATAGCGGCGACGATTTCCCGTTGTCTTCTGAATATATACTTAAATAAAACATCCTGCCAGGCGGGTTTTAAATTAATGGCTTGCGCCCCGACTTTATATTTTAGATTGTCGAGTCTTACGACTGACCTGATTTCCAATCTTACGGTAATTTTCGGCAGTCCTCCCGGAAATTGGATTTTAACGCCCTCTAAAACGGTATGTTTTTCGATTGGGAAGTCGAGTAAAAAGGAAAATCCCTCGCCGGATAAGTCGAACAATCTTGTATCGAAATATTTATTGTTTAAAAAGAAAGAAAGTTTTACAGGTTCGTTCAACGAAGGTTCTATTCTAAAAAATTTTCTTTTTTCTAAAGACAGTATTTCTACCGGCTTATGAATATCGAAGACGAAGTAATCTTTATCTTTTTCGTAATTATACAATTTTGAAAGAAAAAAATGTTCGTTATTGCTGAATTTAAAAGCAACCTTAATATAGGAAGATTCTATAAGTTTTAAATTTCCTAATTTAGGAACCATAGAATCTATGACTATGTAGTCGTCTTTTACTTTAAGAATATTCGTCGTATATTCATCGTTAAAAGGAACGGGGTTAATAATAACCGGTTTTTTTTGGCCGGTAAATCCCTTAAGTATAGCTTGAATTTCCTGTTTTTTTGAATATACCTTTATATCGGGATTTTCCTTTAATTTTTTAATATCGAACATATGAACATAATAAAACTTTTTTAGATAATTATAGCCATTAGGTATTGTATATTAATTTCCGATTTAATATCAATAATATTTTTATCC
>JAKASB010000001.1:26607-62574 GCA_021828255.1 bacterium
TTATATCGGGATTTTCCTTTAATTTTTTAATATCGAACATATGAACATAATAAAACTTTTTTAGATAATTATAGCCATTAGGTATTGTATATTAATTTCCGATTTAATATCAATAATATTTTTATCCGGCATATTTTTCCTTAAATTAAATAATTAGTTAAATATTAGGGAAATTTTTTCCCATATTTTAAAGGTGTCTATTATTTTTTAAAGGTGTCTGATTTATTTATTCTCTTACTCCCGACTACATTCTAGCGACTACATCATAGGGTCTCATTTTATTTATATATATATTATTAAATGGCATATTTATTGCATATATAGCATATATAAGAAAAATAAATTTACAAATTTAAGAAGTGTATAATTTAAGAGGCGTATAATAAATGAACGGCGGTTCTTACATAGCTCTTAGCGGGATGCTTGCTGAAGGGAAAAAATTGGCTATAATTACCGACAATATATCCAACGTTAATACCGTAGGGTATAAGAGCAGTAACGTTACTTTTGCGGAATTCTTATCTCCGCAGGCTATTTCCGACTTAAATTCGGGTGCCGGTAAACCTTTGGTCGACAAAGCATATCCGATAACCTTAAGTACCTATATCAATATGTCGCAAGGACCTTTAAAAAAGACCGGCAACAGACTTGACCTTGCAATAAACGGCAGTGGATATTTTGTAGTTCAAACTCCGGACGGAATTAAATATACGAGAAACGGGGTATTTTCTTTAAACCAAGAGGGAGAACTTGTAAATCAAAATGGTTTCCCCGTTATGAATGCCGATAAAAAACCTATTTTTTTAAACGAAAGAGGTTCAAATATAACTATTACCGGTTCAGGCATAATAAACCTTACCGATCCGCAGACAAATAACGAATTATATTCCGGCAGGATACTGACGGTTAATTTTAAAAATCCTGAATATTTATCTAAATACGAAGGCACGCTGTTTTCTGAGACAAAAGGCTCGGGAGCGCCGGTTCAGAATCAAAACCCCGATATACTTCAGGGATATGTCGAAGAATCAAACGTTAACGAGATAAAAGGCATGGTTCAGATGCTAAGCGTTTCTAAGACATACAATAATATGATCCAAGTTTTAAAATCTTATTCTCAGGTTAATAATACGGCTATTAATACGATAGGAGCGGCGGTTTAATTTTATTTTTAACAAATGATTATCGTAACGGAGGGAAATTTTATAAGATGAGAGCTTTATGGACGGCTGCAACCGGTATGGAAGGACAGCAGATAGAAATCGACAATATTGCAAACAATCTCGCCAACACAAATACGACTGGATATAAAGAATCAAGGGTTAATTTTGAGGATCTGTTTTATCAAACGATTAAGTCTCCAGGGGCATATTCTTCGCAATACACTCAGGTTCCTACAGGTATTCAGATAGGTCTTGGCACCAAGGTATCTTCGATAGAAAAAGAATTTACGCAGGGTGACCTTCAGCAGACCTCAAATCCGTTAGATATGGCAATTTCCGGACAGGGTTTTTTTCAGATTCAGATGCCAAACGAAGAGACTGCATATACGAGAGACGGAACTTTTCAGACAAATTCACAGGGTCAGCTTGTAGATGCAAACGGCAATCAGCTTGTCCCGCCCATTACTATACCGCCTAATGCCACTTCTGTTACTATTTCCGTAAACGGAACCGTTTCGGCGGCAATTTCCGGTCAGACTAGTCTTGCTCAGATTGGAACGATAACGCTTGCTAATTTCATAAATCCGGCGGGACTTAACAGTATCGGCAATAACCTTTATTTGCAGACTTCGGCTTCCGGTGTTCCGCAGATAGGGACGCCTAATGCAAACGGACTAGGAACTATTCAGCAGGGATTTCTCGAAATGTCCAATGTAAATTTGGTAGGGCAAATGGTCTCTATGATAACTGCTCAAAATGCATATACGATAGACTCCAAGGCGATTACAGTCGCAAACCAGATGCTTCAGAGTATGAGCGGTTTAATACCATAATATAATAATTATAATAATTAACTGTTATATAAACGACGCAAAATTAAACTATTATGTTTAAACAAACAATATTTGCTTTTATATTTTTGGTATCGCTTTTGCTTTTGACATTTTCATATTCGAGGTATGCTCACGCCTTAAAAAAACCTAAAAACGCAGCGTTAAAATATATATACTTAAAACGTATGGTTATAAAATCCTATATAAAAAAAATTCCTTTAAAATTTAAAAAATATTTTCATTTCGGCGATTTTGAGTATAATATTCCTTTTAAAATTACGGCTAAAAACTTTAAAGATTATTCCGTTAAAGTTGAAATTAATAACTTAAAATATTCCGGCTACCATACGGCTGTAATAAAACTATTGAATAAAAATAGCGGAACTATTAAGGGTATGGACGATATTACGTTTAAAACCGAGATTTACGCTCCGGTTGTCGTTGCTTCCGAAACAATCGGCAAATTTCAAATTATTAAAACCGGTGACGTTAAAATATCATATAAAAATATTCCGGGTTTAAACGACGGTTATTATTTAAACTATAAAAACCTCATAGGCAGAGAGGCTAAATTTTTTATCACTGCAGATTCCGCCTTGACTGCCGCGAATACTGAAAGGAAAAAAATAATAAATTTCGGCAATACGGTAAATATAGTTTATAACAGATACGGATTAATTTTGAAAACAAAGGGTATGGCGCTTCAAGCGGGAGCATTAAACTCCGTAATCAGAGTAAAAAATATCGCTTCCGGCGCCATTTTGAACTGTATAGTAAAATCAGGTAAAGTCGTTACGGTAAGATAATATGTAATTTAGCAATATAAATGCGGGATAGAGGAGAACTATAGTTTGTTATGAAATTATTAAAACAAAATAGGAGAAATTATTTTACGGTTTTCCCAGCGTTAATGTTGACTTCAGCATTATTGCTATCTTTTATTTTAACCGGATGCGGCGTCCATCCTCCTAAATCGATGATTCCACCGACATATGTTAAGCCTACGGCAAGAAATGGGGGAATTCAAGGTAAACCGGCGCTTGGCTCGCTGTGGACCGGAACGGGAACCGGAACGAACCTTTATGCGGATAACGTTGCTTTTAAACTCAATGATATAGTGACGATTATAGTAAATGACCAGACTCAAGTTCAGGATTCATCGGGAACGGCGCTTTCACATAATTCGTCGGGAACGGGGGAGTTTGCCTTCGGTACTCTTTCAACGTCAAAACCTACCGGTTACGAAGGGTCTAACGCGGAAACTTTTAACGGCGGCGGCGGAGTAGCGGAAACCGGACAAATTTCTTCGGTTATTCAGGCTCAGGTCGTGAAAGTTTTCCCTAACGGCAACATCGAACTTAAGGGAGAAAGGAAAGTTTCCGTTAATGGAGAAACCAGATTCTTATTAATAAAAGGCATAGCCAGACCAATCGACATATCTCCGGCAAATACAATTTTGTCTAGCCAAATTGCAGATGAAAGAATATGGATAAACGGCAGGGGATACGTAAACAGTTCTCAGAGTCCGAACTGGCTGTATAAGATTATGCAGGATATCTGGCCGTTCTAAATTTACGTTCTAAGTTTAACAGACAATATATACATATCGTAAAAATAAAAATCATATCATATAAATAAAAGAAGGTTAAAGAAGAAATATATAAAAAATGAAGAAGAAAATACTTTTGATGCCGTTAATATTTCTGCTCGGTTTATTTATTATTGGTGCGGCGGCTGGTTTCTCCGCCGCCGCTACTATAGGAAATATCACTTCTATTTACGGGGCTATGAGCAACCCGATTGTAGGCTACGGTTTAGTTACCGGTCTCGACGGGACGGGTGACCAGTGGGGGGTTAACGTTACTCAGCAGAGCATAGTTACGATGCTGTCAAAACTCGGGATAAACACAAACGAGGCGTCCTTGTATGAAATCAGGGATACCGCCGCAGTAATGGTTACTGCCGAACTTCCTCCTTTTGCCGTTCCAGGCGAAAGAATAAACGTTACAGTCAGCTCCATCGGAAACGCGCAAAGTTTGCAGGGCGGAGTTTTATTGATGACCCCGTTAAAAGGACCAAACGGAATGGTTTATGCGCTCGCCCAGGGCAGCGTTTCTACCGGGGGCAGCGTCGCATCCGAAAACGTTATGCCTCTTCCCGGATACGTGCCGGTGTCGCAAAATTTTCAGACGTCGGGTATAATTGATAACGGAGGAATTGTAGAAAAAGGCATTTCTATAGGTTTAAACACGTTTAGCGTTGTTCGTCTGATTCTTAAAAATCCGAATTTTACCGACTCATCGAGGATTGCCGCGGCTATAAACGCAAAAATAGGTAAGGGAACTGCAAAACCTATGAATTCTACAAGCATTTCCGTCGCGGTTCCATCTTCCTACAAGGATAACGTTGCTCAGTTTATGTCCGTTATTAACGCAATAGACGTCAAAACCCATTCAAAGGCGATTATAGTTATCAACGAACGCTCCGGCACAGTCGTAATGGGCGGAAATATAAAGATAAATCCGGTGGCTATATCAAACAGAAATATAACCCTTAAGATTAATAAAAAAAGAGTTCCCAACGCATTTTATTTGAAAAAAGGTTTAACGGTAACCGAACTTGTAAAAGCCTTAAATGCCGTAGGCGCTTCGACATCAAGTATAATCTCTATACTAGAATCGATTAAGGCGGCTGGAGCTTTATCGGCGGAAATAAAGATAATTTAACACAATGGAGGGACATTAAAGTTATAGTTTAAAAGTGACGATTGTTATATAACGGCAAACAACTAAAAATATATTAAAAAAGAAGGTAAAAAGTATGACAATCGAAATTTCTAACATTACGCCCGTTATCTACGAGATACCGCAAAATAATAACGACAATAACGGCGGAAAAAAAGAGGTAAACGGTTTGGAAGCCGCTCAGACGGCAGGTTCCGACAAGGTCAGCATATCCAGCGATGCAAGTTTTATCGGCAATTTAAAAAGTTCTATAGATAATGCCCAGTCAGCCGCTCCTTCTAAGGTTAACGATATTAAACAAAAAATTGCTTCGGGAAATTATGCCGATGCTTCAAAAATTGCCGCAGGGTTAATTAATAACTTAAACATTACCGGCGAGTAAGCAATCGGTAGACAATAAAAGAGTTTAATTTTAAGATGGAAAATACCGTAGAAAACAAAAAAAAACTTGAGGATCTTCTTAAGATTACTTTAAGGTTAAAAAAGGAACTTGGCGAGTCTTATTTAATCTTGAGAACTGATTTTAATCCATTAAACAATATAGACACATTTGACAATAAGAGAGTAGTTTTAAAAGAAATAACCGAAAAAATAAAAGAGCCGGGTGTGCTGCAGTTGGGATTACAGGAGAAGGGGGAGGAGTTGACAGACAGGTATGAAGATGAAGATATAAAAAACATAAAAGAGCTTATAAAAGCGGAAATACTTGAAATAGCAGAATTAAATAACGCTTTTTCAGCTCTAATCAAAAAAAACATTTATTATAATCAGTTAACCATTTCGTTTATTACCGATGCTTTTAACAAAAGCTCCATTTATGACAGAGCCGGCGAAAACAATTCAAACTTTTTTCCCTTAAAAAACTTTTTAATGAAGTCGGGAGTTAGGGTATAAATGCTGACCATAAATAATATATTAGATATTGCAGATTCGGCTATGAACGCCAATACGGCGGCAATGAACACCGTGTCGCAGAACGTCGCCAACGTCAATACCCCTTTTTATAACAGTGAAACACCGATAGAAACCGAAGCTCCGGCGGTCGTGGGTTCTCCTTATACATACGGCACAGGAGTAAACGTCAACGATATACAGAGGAGTACCGACAATTTCGTCCAGTCCGAAGTAAATAACGAAACCGCGCAAAACAGCTACTATACCACACTGTATCAAGGTTTGGATCAGATTCAAAACCTGTTTAACGACCAGACCGGTTCCGGTTTCAGCTCGCAGATATCTCAATTTTTTAACGACTTTCAGAACGTGGCGAATAATCCCTCGAATACTTCCCAGAGAACGGCTTTACTATCTGACGCGCAGTCGCTTGCGGGGTCGATAAATAACGCTTATACTACTATAATGAATACGGTATCTTCTACTAATACTTCGATTAACGGCGTTATTCCGCAGATTAACAGCCTTACGTCCCAAATTGCCGGTCTTAATCAGCAAATTACTTATGCGCTTAACGCGGGAAGCAACGCCAACGAACTGCAGGACCAGCAGACGCAGGCTATAAACAGCCTTTCCAAACTTGTCAATATTTCATACTATACGAATAATAATGGAAAAACAAATATATCGCTTGGGAATGTACCGTTAGTGTCGAGCGATTCTTCTTTCAATCTTTCAACGCAGGTTGACCCTTCTAACGCCGCAAATCTTGATATTATGTGGAACGGACCTGACGGCTCGATGCAGTCTATCACAAGTAATGTTACCGGAGGCAGTCTCGGCGCATACGTAAATCTTGAGCAAACAGCGGCGCCGTCTTACATAAGCCAGCTTGATTCGCTGGCGGCATCCATTACGGACAACGTAAACTCCCTGCAATACAACGGATATGGTCTCGACGGCTCGACCGGAAACTACTTTTTTAAACAGGATTTGACGACCGCTGTGGGAAGCGGAGTGACGGACGCGACCATATCAACCGGCACGGTAACGAACCCGGCGGACTTGACGGCGGATAGTTATACAATTTCAACGACCGGCGGCGGTGTTTTTACCGTTACAAATAATACTACCGGTAAAACTCCCATAAATAACCAAACGATAACTCCGACGACAAATAAATACGGTCAAAGTGTTTATACTTTAAATTTTGACGGCGTATCCGTTAATATTACGGGAACGTCCACTTCGGGAACGGCGCCTGCAAACGGTGATACATTCACCGTTCAGCAAAATACGACCAATCCGGCATTTACTATGGCTCTTAATCCTAATTTAACGTCGTCTCAAGTGGCGGCGGCATCCGCCGTTTCTACGGCTGTTAATCCCACCAACACGGGCAATGGGGCGATAAGCGCCGGTTCGGTGATTAATCCGACTGACGTTACTAATGGAACTACTATCGCTAATAGTAATGAAGGCGGACAATATACGATTAAATATACTCCTGGCGGTACGGGACAAGTGGTAAACGGTGTTACAAATTCAAACTATAACTTTACGGTAACGAATACTACTACGGGCGAAATTCAATATCTTAATATAACTCCCACGACTAATTCGAGCGGGCAACCCGAATATTCAGTTTTTTTTGGAAATCAAACCGATGCATCAGGCATTATAAGCGCTCAAAATTTTCATGTGACGCTAACAGGAACACCTCAAGCAAATGATTCATTTACGGCAAATGTTCTAAGTCCGTCCAATTCTTCATCCGTCAACAACGGCTCAAATCTTAATAGCAATTATTTAACGTCTATGACCACTTCAGATATGAGTTCTGCCGGTCTTAGCGGCAATAACGAAAACGCCCTTGCCATAGGGGCGCTTCAAAATAACGATATATCTATTAATGGAACAAATTCTACTATTTCGACGTATTATTCAAATATAGTTTCAAATATCGGAACGCAGTCGCAGAGCGCGAACACAAATTATACTAATTCGACGTCGGTTTTGACGAACCTGCAAAATCAACTGTCGTCTTTCGTGGGCGTCAATATGAACCAGCAAATGACGAATCTCGTCAATTACCAGAATTCGTATCAGGCGGCGGCGGCTATTACAAGCTCTGTTCAGGCAATTATGACGGCGCTTTTAAGCACGGTGCCGTAAAAAAAATAATAATAAAAGGTGTTAATAAAAGGTGTCAGATTTATTTATTTTTCATATTTATTATGTCGATTAATATAAAAAGAATTGCGGATAAAAAATAAAAAATGTCGGATTTGTCGAAAAAGGTGTCAGATTAATTTTCCGCTGTTCTTTGTTTCGTAATTATTGCAGAGCGTCAGGCGGAAAAAAAATCTGACACCTTTTTCTTCTGACACTTTTTTCGCATGGGAATGACAAACCAATATAATGTTAAATCAACTTGTCATTCCTGAAACCTAGAAAACTCTATGTTTTAGAGAGCGAGGTATTTAAAATGATACAGATAACCAACAATATGATATATAACAATATCAATAACGAACTGCTGAACGAATCAACTCAGGTTTATAATCTTCAGGGGGAAATTTCGAGCGGTTTACAAATCAACTATCCGCAGGATAATCCTGCGGGAATGGTCAACGTTCTTTCGTATAAAAACAGCACCGCGCTTGTTACACAGTATAACTCAAACGTAAGTATCGCCAACAGCGTAGGCTCTTTAACTTCATCCACTATAAGTAACACAATGACGGTAGTAAATCAGGCGCGCACGCTTGCTATTGAAATGGCAAACGGGACTAATTCTCCCGCAAACAATCAGGCGGCGGCAAAGCAGGTAGGGCAGATTATCAACGAACTTACGCAGTCGGCGGATACTTCTTATAACGGTCAGAATATTTTTACCGGAAATAACCTTAATACTGCTTCGGCATATACGACTACGACGGCTTATTATACGGCTGCAAATTCAAGCGGGACAACCACTAATGTTAATTATAGCGTTTATACATATGCGGGAACGGATACGAACCAGAATTACCAGATAACCCAGAATGAAACAGTAACGCCGTCGCTTACGGCAGACGCCATATTCGGAAACGATCCCGCAAATCCGTCGGGTAGTCCGATGACTAAATCATATACCCCTTCCGGCCTTATTTCCGTTCTTTCACTTTTTCAGCAGGAACTTACCTCCGGCGTGTATCAGCAAAATTCTTCCGCAATTATTTCGGGCATTCAGAATGGATTAAATACCATGACCGCCGCTCAGGCAACCATTGGAACGGTCGTTCAACGGTTAAACGAACAGCAAACGAGCTACCAAACGGTTTTGTCCAATATTTCCCAACTCCTCGGACAGACTCAGGACGTGAACGTCGCACAGGCTATGACGAGTCTTACGCAGGTTCAGAATTCTTATCAGGCTACGCTCGAAGCCGCTTCCAACATTACTTCGCTGACCCCGATGCTTCTCCAGTATCTTAAATAAGTCTCAAATAATAAGTAAATAATTCTTTTTTATGTTAATTCTTGCAAGAAAAACGGGCGAAAGCATAAAAATAGGCAATAATATAACCATAGAGGTTATATCGGTAGCCGGTAGTACGGTAAAAATAGGAATAGAAGCCCCAAAGGAAGTCGGTATCCTAAGAAAAGAGCTTTACGACATTGTTAAAAACGAAAATATAAGCGCTTCCGCTATTAATTTAGCCGATTTATCAAAACTAAACGAATTAGACGATTTAAACGGGCTAAATGGCACATATATTGAAAAAGATAAAAAATATAAAAAATAATTAAATTAAATATTAGAATATTAGAAAAATTCAAGAGGTTTTGTAAATGAATGAAATCAACGCCGGAACCGAGATTTTAGTGAAAAGCATTTATTATCCTGAAGGGATAGCGGTCGAAAAAACAAAAATCATAGAATTTGTTAAACCCATGCTCGGGTTCGACTCGTTGAAAAAATACTGCATCTTAAATATCAATAAAGAAAAAAATCTGCCATTTTTTATTTTGCAGAGTATAGAAAATGAAGGATTATGTTTCATTGTTGCGGACCCTAATTTCTTTTTCAAAGATTACGCTGCCCAGATTACCGACGAGGAAAAAGAACTGCTAAATCTTACTAATAAAACCGGCGTAATTATATTCGTTACGGTTACAGTATTTAAAGATTTATATTCATCGACGGTAAACTTGAAAGGACCTATTATTATAAATACCAAAAATCATAAGGCGATTCAGACGGTTTTAAACGACGACTTGTATTCCGTAAAGCAAAAACTGCCGATAATAAAATCAAACCTAAGTAATCCCCGGACTCCTTAAACACAATATCGTTTTCAAATAAGCACCGGTTTTTTTAATCCTTCCGTCTTCTATCGACAATTACACTTGACCCGGTCTTTTCTTTTGCTATAGATTTTAATCCCGAAGTTATTTCGCTTATCTGCCCGTAATGCGAAATTTTTTTGGTTACGTCTTCGATGACGACAATAGACAGGCTCATTACCGGAAATTTTTGCATTTTTCTTTGCCTGTCGTATACTTCGATATATCTTCTTTGTTTATCGGCATTATCGTAAAACGACAGTACGATTTTATCGAAATTGCAGATTACGCTATTTGAGATGTCCATAATGTCACATGGATGAGAGATTATGACAAAATCGTCCCCGCCGATATGTCCCATGAATACATATTTTTCAATATCTCTGCATCTTGTTTTAGAAATGTCATAAACAGTAGTCGCAATGAGTCTCGATGTCATCATGATAACCTCGTCCCCTCTTAAAAAGCCGTATTTGTCATTATAGGATTTAAAATTGTCTATATCTATATAGGCAAAAGAAAAATCAATGTTTTTGTTAAGTTTATTTTTAACCGATTCCATTATAGAAGAATTCCCAGGAAGTTTTGTCAGCGGGTTTGCGTCTAATGCCGATTTAGAAGTATATATAATACTTTCTACTTTATAATTGAGTTCGTATGAATTAAGAGGCTCTTTAATATAATCTTTCAAAAAATGTTTTTCGTCTTCTATAACGTTAAAATCAAAACCTGCCGGAAGTATAAAAAGTACGGGAATATTGCTTAGCATATTATCTAACTGCATATCATTAATCATTTTAATTTCTCTTTTATGTTCTTCGTAATCTTTTTCGGAAAATGCGTTCATGGTTATGATAATTAACTGTGGAGGCGAAGCATAAACGGAATAATAAGCCTGATTGAATGAATCGAATATTTTAAAATCATACTTTCCTAATTCTTCTTTAAAAACAGTTTTATATGCGGAGTTTTTGCCGGATATGATAAATATTTTAGGTTTATTATTTTTATCTTTATTCATGTCAAATTGAAAGTTAATGAATCAATCGAATATATACAGTTCGTCTTTATAAGAATATATTTCTTCTATAATAGATTTTATGAAATATATATCGATATCGAGTATCTTTAGGGTGTCCCTGTTGATTTTTTCTAAATATGTTACTCCGGAAAAACCGATTCCTAAAGCCAAGGTTAAGAAATTGGCAAGATTTAATATTGCCGATTCGATTTTAAAATCGTCCGCAAGATTAACGTTGTGATGATATTTTATCGGCAGGTAAATAGAAGAAGGCAGATTCCATTCTTTTATGAGCATATAGCCTAAATAGTCGTGGGATATATTGAGAATATCATATTCGATATCTGCTAAAGGTTTTTCGCTTTTGTCCGCAATTTCTATAATTTTTTTAAAATCTTCTTTAAACGTGGCGGCTATAATAATTTTTCCTATATCGTGCAGCAATCCTGCGGAGAACATGTTATCCGAGTCGATATTATTTATCTTTTTTGCATTAATAGACGCCGCGATATGTTTAGCCGTGAAAGCACAGAAAAGACTATGTTCCGACAATCCCGCCATAGTTTTTTTCATTGCGGTAAAAACCGTCGTAGAAATTATGATGCTTTTTAAAACATTAAACCCTAATAGCATTATAGCATGATTTATACTGTATATTCTCTGAGGAAATCCGTAAAAAGGAGAGTTCACTATTCTCAATATTCTTGCCGAAAGGCTTACGTCGTGGGACATTAGTTCGCCGATATTTTTTATTGAAAAGTTATCGTTATCTATTTCTTTCGAAATTTTAGATAACACTTTAGGCAGAGTAGGTATGTTATCCGTTTTTTTTACGGTAGCGATTAACTCGTCTAAGGTGTCGATTTTTTTCATTTTACATTTTATATGCTTCCGCCGTAATTTTTAGTTATAACGTTTTTTATAATTTCTTTAATTTCTTTCATAAATTTGTCATCTCTGGAGTATTGAAATCTTTTTTCCAACAAAAGCAATTCATTTTTCATTTTTTCTTTATTTTCAGTATCGTCTTCCGCCTTGGTATCATCCGTTCCTTCTATGGATATATAATTATCCGCCGCTCCAGTCGAATCAACGTTTATTTTTTTAATACTTTCTATAAACTTAGCCGTAAGAACCGTTCCTTTCTTAAGAACCGTAATTCCTTTATTAGATATTATATCTTTAGCAAGTGTATCGCCTGCTTTAAGGTTTTCAGGAGTTACTTTTTTCATATAAGTTATAATTATCGTTTAAATATCTTTAAAAGTTGATTTATATTATATCATATTATAAAATTGTAATAGTAAAAAAAATAAAACAATAAATATAATCGATATGAAAAATTATACGGTAATAAAAACGGGGACAGATTTAAATCTGTCCCCGTTAATCGGATTAAAATTTAAGATTGCAGGTAAAATTCTTATTATAAACAAATATATACTGCTTATTCTTTTAGAAAAAAGGGAAAACCCAGTTAATATCGGACATATATTCGATAGAAAAGTTTTTTTAACGTCTCTTTTCTCAAAAGTAAAGCTTGTATATAAAAAAACAGACTGTGACGAGTTTGCAGCGAAGTTTAAAGAAAAGTTATTGAGTATATCAGAATCCGATAAAATTATTATGAATATTTTAATTGAAAGAAAAGAAGATACGGCAGATGAAATTTCGGCGTTAAGAAAACTTTCCGCTGCCATTAAAGCTTACAGTTCTAATTAAATATTATATAAGGTGCATTATAATATGAATAATAATAATTTGAATAACTATTTTTATAATAATCAGGAAATAGTTTTAGAAACGCCGCAAAAAACTTTCAAGGGCTATATTAATAAAATAGAAGACGATTTTTTATATATCATTCTGTTATTCGAATTTAGCGGGCAAGATTACGATATAGACGGCGACATATCTTTAATTAAAGATTCCGGCGATATTACTATAATAAGTTCTGGACTTTCTAAAACTTTTTTATATAAAACGTTATTAAAAAATATCGTTAAAAATGCTAAGAATATTTCTTTAAAGGTTCAAATTGCCGGCGCCCCAGTCGAAAGAGAAGGCAGGGAATTTTTAAGGATAAATACCGTTATTCAGTTTGTTTATGAAGAAATCTCCATGGAAGAATTTCTTGAAACCAAAGACAGCTATATTTCCAGACCCTCTCTTACCACATCCGTTTACGGAATTTACGGCATCGCGGCTCCTAAAGTTTATCAATCCTCGGCGGAATCCAACGCCGATGCCCCGGTCAATCCCAGAATTGAGAAACTTCTTATAGCTATAAACAGCAAATTGGATGTTATTCTTTCCATTCTTAATCCCGAAGCATCTATTTTTGCCGGAATTAAAGAAAAACCCGTATCTATCAGCGGGTCTGGAATTATGTGGTCAGATGAAGATAAGGGGCTAAAGCAGGGGAGTATTATAAAAATTATGATGTTGTTCCCGACCGTACCGCAGTTTGCAATAAAGGCTTTAGCTCAGGTCGTAAAAATTTCAAAAGAAGAACTTAAGTCCCCTTTAGTATCTATAGTCTGTAAATTTAGCGCCATAAATGAATATGATAGAGACGAAATAATTAAATTTACGCTTGAACAGCAAAGGCGGCAAATTAAAAAATTCACCTCTTAACCCTTAAAATTTAACCTCTTTAACTCCTTAGTTAGTTTAGTTAGGATTTCGGCAGTTCGTTATTCAAAAAATTAGAAAGGACGACTATATTTACCCTTCTGTTAAGCGCGCGCCCCGCCGGCGTCCTGTTGCTTGCGACCGGCTTGTATTTCCCGTATCCCGAGGCGGAAAGCCTTGCGGGAGGGAAATTTATGCTTTTTATAAAAAAGCTCAGAACGTTGACCGCCCTGGCGGTGGAAAGCATCCAGTTGTTCGGGTATTTTGCCGTGCGGATAGGCGTTGAATCGGTATATCCTTCGATAGCGATGTTATTTTTGACTTTAAGCAGTTCCGATGCTATATATTTTAAAAGTGGATGATATTTTCCGATTATCCTTGCGCTGCCGGAGCCGAAAAAGCTTGAACCTTTTAAAGATATAACAAGTCCCCGGGTTGATTTATATACCCTGAGTGAAGATTTATACGAGCTGTTTCCCGTCGTGAAAGATTTTATTTTTGATTCGATGCCGGTAAAAACCGCAGATTCATGAGCTTCTTCCTTAATAAGTTTTTTGTTGGATTTCGAAACTTTGAATATTTTCGGCGCGACTCTCGTAACGATTAATTTCGGGGTCGAAGCTATATTGGGCTTGGAAGTCGTAACTGTAATAAATTTATTTGCCCCGAATGCCTGCTGGATAGACACCGCAAGTTCTTTAAGTCTGACGTTATTAACTTTGGATAATGCAAACATTACTATGAAAAAAGATAGAAGAGTGGTTAAAAAATCGCCGTAGCTTATCATCCATCTTTCCGTATTGGTATCTTTGGGGTACTTTTTTTTCTTTCTCATTTTTATTTCTCCCGATTTTTTATTTCATACATTTTTTTCTCCTGTTCGCTTAAAAAGGATTTTAGCTTTTCTTCTATAAGCCTAGGGTTTTCGCCGTTCTGAATACTTCTTATTCCCATAAGGATAAGTTCGTATCTTAAAACTTTTACTTTCAGGTTCATCTTGAGTTTGCTTGATATAGGAAATAAAACGGCATTTGCAAAAGTAAGACCGTAAAGCGTTGCGGTAAATGCGACCGCTATGCCGGTGCCGAGCCTGTTGGGGTTATTTAAATGCTGCATAACATGGATAAGACCCAGCACAGCGCCTATTATGCCGAGGGTAGGAGAGTATCCGCCCGCCTGTTCATAAATTTTAACGCTTTCTTCTCCAAATTCTTCTATATTAGATAACTCTGTTTCCATAATTTCTATAACTATTTGAGGGTCTATGCCGTCAACGACCAATTGCAATGCTTTTTTTATAAAATTGTCGGATGCGGCTTCTATATCGGATTCTAATGCAAGCACCCCGTTTTTTCTTGCTTTTGTGGCATAATTAAGAAGGTCGGATATAGTATTTTCAAAATCGACCTTTTCGGATAAAATAATTTCTTTAAGCGATAAAAGAGCTTTTTTAATGTTTTCCATCCTGTTTCCGGCGATAGTCGCTCCGACTGTTCCAACTATGACTATTACGAAGCCTATAGGGTCGATCAGCTGCATTAAAGTAGACCCCTGCAGAAAATTTCCAAATATTATCCCGCCGAGGCCAAGAATAAAGCCTATAATAGACGCTATATCCATATTTTAGTTTTTATAATATTTATTAAATAAATTTATAAATCTTTATTTTTATTATTATAATATAAATAATACATTTTTAAAATAATTTTTTAGCAAAAATTTCCGTAAACTTTTATTAATAATCTGATTATGATATAATTTTTTAATATATTTAGAATTAATTTTATATTAAAAAATTATATGAATATAACCGATGCTTTAAATTCTTCCGAGGCGGCGAATTCTTTGAAGGCTGCGGCGCCGGCTGTTCCCGCAGGTAAAAACATCCCTGCCGGAAAAACAGGAATTTCTCCGGCAGAGCTTAACGAAATAAAAACCGTCGCTACGAAGTTCGAAAGCCTTTTTTTAAATATGATTTTTGATTCTATGTCGAAAGAAGTAGGAAAAGGCTCCTTTATCGATAAGGGGACGGGTTATAAAATCTTTAATTCTCTTTTTTACGAAGCCGTAGCCAACAACGAAAGCTACGGGAAAGGTATAGGCATTGCAAGGATGATAGTAGATTATTTTAAAGAACATCCTTCTTTAATCGCGCAGGAGGGTCTTAAAAGTTTGGATTCTTCGGTATCCAAACTTTCTGCGGCTAATAATCTTTTTCAGGCGTATAATTTATCTTCTAAATACGATAATAATCAAAGCGGGGTTAATTTAAACTTTAAAGAAAACAATAAAGGCAACGCGGGTAATAATAACGAAAACAGCGGCAACTTAATAAACGGAGATTATGTTACAGCCGATGGACTTGCAAAAAAAGCTTCGGAGATTTACGGCGTTCCTTACGGGCTGATAAAAGCCGTAATAAAAACCGAATCCGGATTTAACCCTTATGCGGTTTCCGGCAAAGGAGCCGTAGGACTTATGCAACTTATGCCTGAGACGGCAAAGGAGCTCGGCGTTAACCCGTATGATCCGGAAGGAAATGTTTTCGGCGGAACGATGTATCTTAAACGCCTTTTAAACCTTTACGGCGGAAATGAGGAGCTTGCGCTTGCCGCTTACAATGCGGGAATAGCAAATGTCGATAAATATGCCGGCATACCGCCGTTCGAGGAGACCGAAAATTATGTCAAAACGGTTCTTTCGTATTATAGGGAATATAATACTGCGGATTCTAAAACTAAATCTTAAATTAATTATATCAATTAATTATATTTAATATGGGAAGGCTCATTAATTTACGGGAATATGAGGATGCGCTGGATAGCGCAAATCCCTTGCTGGTTAAGGGAAAACTTACTAAGGCTGTAGGTCTTATCCTTGAAACCAAACACCCGGGTCTTTCTATCGGAAAGATATGCCGGATAAAAAGTAAAAAGTCGGATGTGCCTATGGATATTACGGCGGAAGTTATCGGCTTTAATAACGATAAGGCTATACTTATGCCCTACGGAGATACCTCCGGCATAAGTTTAGAAAGCGAAGTTCTTCTTTTAGACGAGGAAGAAAAATTTCCTGCGGGAGAGGAACTTCTAGGAAGGGTTTTAGATCCTTTCGGCAACCCGATAGATGAAAAAGGTAGAATTTTTTGCAGTAATTATGCAAAAATATCTGCCGAACCCCCTTCCCCGCTTTCCAGAAAAAGAATCAACGAAGTTATGGATGTCGGCGTCAGGGCGGTTAATTCGTTTCTTACTATCGGCAAAGGTCAAAGAATAGGTATTTTTGCGGGTTCCGGAGTGGGCAAAAGCACTCTTCTGGGCATGATTACGAAATATTCTAAATCCGACGTAAACGTTATAGCCTTAATAGGCGAGAGAGGGCGCGAGGTTAAAGAATTTATAGAAAAAAGTCTTGGAAAAGAAGGACTAAAAAAATCGGTCATCGTAGTAGCCACATCGGATAAATCGCCTCTCATCAGGCTCCGCGGCGCTTTCGCCGCAACCGCCGTCGCAGAATACTTTAGGGACAAAGGACGCAACGTTTTGTTTTTAATGGATTCTATAACAAGGTTTGCTACGGCATCCCGCGAGATAGGTTTATCCGCAGGCGAGCCGCCGACGGTTAGAGGTTATACGCCGTCCGTATTCAGCATTTTGCCTAAACTTCTCGAAAGGGCGGCTATTTCGGACAAGGGGAGCATTACCGGAATATATACGGTCTTAGTCGAGGGCGATGATATGAACGAACCGGTTTCCGATACGGTAAGGTCTATTCTCGACGGGCATATTATTCTTTCAAGAAAGATGGCGGAAAACGGTATTTTTCCGGCTATAGATGTTCTGAATAGTCTCTCGAGAGTTATGCCGGACATCGTTTCGGAAGACCATTTGCTTAAGGCGAGGGATGTTTTTAAAGTAGTTTCAGAATATAGAATAAACGAAGACCTTATAAATATAGGCGCATATTCTAAAGGTTCGAACGATAAAATAGATTTTGCTATAGACCACATTGCAAAGATAGAAGATTTTATAAGGCAGACGCCTGACGAAAAATATTCATTTGACGAAAGCTTAGGTGAGTTAAGGGAGCTTCTAAATTAATTTCTACCCGCAATTTTTTACGTATTTTAGGTGTTTTGAAAATTGATAAAGATAGGTAACAACATGCAATATAAATATAATAATAATCCTGTCAGTCGGCAGAGGATAGGCAGGGAAGAAGCCTTAACATTATTTAAAAATAGCAGCCTTCTCGAACTCGGGAAAATAGCAGGCGGCATAAGAAAAGCCAAACACCCCGGCAATATCGTAACCTTTATTATCGACAGAAACATTAACTATACCAACGTATGCACGTCGGAATGTAAATTTTGCGCTTTTTATAAAAAATACGGCGTTCAAAATGAAGGGGCTTACATCCTTTCTAAAGAACAAATCTTTGACAAAATCCGTGAAACGAAAGAACTTTTCGGAACGCAGATCCTTCTCCAGGGCGGGTTAAATCCCGATATCGATATAGATTACTATCTTAATCTTTTAAACGATATAAAAGAAAAATTTGATATTCATATACATGCCTTTTCTCCTCCCGAAATAGCTTTTATAGCAGATTCAAACGGCATTACCGTTAAAGAAACTGTTAATCTTTTAAAGGAAGCGGGGCTGGGTTCGGTGCCGGGCGGCGGAGCCGAGATATTAATCGACAGAGTCAGAAAGAAAATCAGTCCAAATAAAATTAACAGCGGGAAGTGGCTCGAAGTTATGGAAGAAGTTCACCTTGCGGGTTTAGATTCGTCGGCGACCATAATGTTCGGGACCATAGAAACCGACGAAGACATCATAGAGCATCTTTTTAAACTCAGGAGTCTTCAAGATAAAACCGGCGGATTTAAAGCTTTTATTCCTTGGAGTTTTCAGAGCAAGAATACTGCGCTTAATCCAAGGGGAGTGTACGGTCATTACTACCTGAAAGTTCTTGCAATTTCACGGATAGTTTTAGATAATTTCGATAATATCCAGGCATCGTGGGTAACGCAGGGGGCAAAAATGGGGCAGGTAGCCTTAAGTTTTGGCGCAAACGACATGGGTTCGACCATGTTAGAAGAAAATGTCGTAAAAGCGGCGGGAACGACAAACAGCGCCGTTGACGAGAAATTAATGGTAAAGCTGATTAAAGACGCTGGGTTTATTCCCGCGCAAAGAATTAATAATTATGATATAATAAAATTTTATTAAAAATTAATATCAAATTATGTTATAATTAATTCCATTTACTAAAAATAACAAATTAACTAAGAAGAGGAAAACAGCGCGGTGACTGAAGAAAGACTGCTATATTTTAAAAACATACTTAATAAAAAATTAGATACTATCCTCGGTGAAGCTTTAAAAACCGTAGATACAATGACAAAAGAGGACGATAACTTTCCGGATCCTACGGACAGGGCGACGTTAGAATCGGACAGAAATTTTGAGTTAAGGATTCGGGACAGGGAAAGAAAACTTATTCCGAAAATAAAAGAAGCGCTCGAAAGAATAGAAAATGGAAGTTACGGCATATGCGAAGAATGCGGGGGAGAAATTTCTGAAAAGAGGCTGGAATCAAGACCGGAGGCTACTATGTGCATTGTTTGCAAAACAAGGGAGGAAGAGCTTGAAAAAAAATCCAATATGTAATAAAGTGGTATAAATTATGATAAATTCTTTAAATAAAATTTGTCTGCGCAAGCGCATACTTATCGCCGAAGACAATAAAATGCATTCCGAGCTTTTAAAAATTATCATCCAGTCTTCTTTCGATGCCAGTATCCTTATTGCGGAAAACGGCAGAGATGCCTTAGATAAAATTGCGGAAGGCTATATTTTCGACCTTATAATAATAGACATAATGCTCCCAAAAATAAATGGACTAGACGTACTTAAAACAATTAGAAAAGTTTACGATAAAGTTCCCGTTTTAATGATTAGCGTGCTGGATGATAAGGAGATTATCAATAAAAGCTATGCAGAGGGAGCTACCGATTTCCTCACAAAGCCGATAAAAAACGGTTTACTTAAAGACAAGATAAACGTTTTGTTGGGGGTACCCGTCTGCTCTCATTAAAAAATAATTAATTAATATAGGGACGGAAAATAAAATAAAGGGGAACTAAATTTAATTTGAAGAAACAGAATAATTTTATGAATGGTATCATGGCAAAAATATTGATATATGGCGGCGGAAATGCCGCAAAAACGCTTATCGATATGTTTCAAGACGACAAAAACGTCGAGATAGCCGCTTTGGTTGCCAGAAATTTAGTTAAAGAAGGAGCGCTTTTAGCCAAAGAATTAAACATAAAATGCTTTAAAACCATTAAAGAGGTAAAAGATAACAATATAGATTTTAATATCATTTTTAATCTAACGGGACAGTCCGAACGGGAACTGCCGGAACTTATAGAACTCCATGACGGAGGGGTCGAAATAGTCAATTCCGTCAGCTCGAAGCTGATTTACGACCTGCTTTACGACAGGCATAAAAGCCATATAGACAAAGAAAGTATTATTAAACAGCTAAGAGAGCAAAAAGCATACTTCAAAAATATACTCGACGACTCGTTCGATATGATTATGGTTACCGACCGCCGCGGGGTGATTACGGAGTTCAATAAAGGCGGCGAGAATATGTTAGGTTATCCTCAGAAAGAAGTCATAGGGAAACGCGCCTCCGAGTTTTATATTAATCCGGAAGAAAGGGACGATATTTTAGAAAGGCTTAAAAAAGACAAATTCGTCGCTAATTACGAAACAATCCTTAGGAAAAAAGACGGCAGTCCGGTGGATATTTCCCTTACCATATCCCGCATTACGGATAAAGCGGGCGAGATAATCGGGACTATCGGTATTTCAAAAGATATCTCTGACAAAAAACTTCAGGAAAAAAGGCTTAAAGAACTCAACGAGAGCCTCGAAAATAAGGTTATCGAAAGAACAAGACAGCTCGAGGAAAGCATTAAAGAGCTTGCGAGGGCTAATGAACTTAAATCGAAATTTATCGCAAATATGTCCCATGAACTCAGGACGCCCCTTAATGCCGTAATAGGCTATTCAGACCTTTTGACCGATTCGCCGGATTTAAGCGAAAAGTATAAACAATATACCAATAATATATTAGTATCGGGTAAACACCTGCTTCAGCTTATTAACAATATACTCGATATATCTAAATTAGAAGCAGGGATGTTCTCTCTCGAATATTCGGTGTTTTACATTAAAGAAGCTATAGACGAAGCCATCATTGTTTTAAAATCGCTCGCTGAGAAAAAGAATCTTTTTATAAACGTAAGTTATGAATGTTCGGAAGATTATAAACTTTATTCCGACAGGGTAAAATTTAAGCAGATAATATATAACCTCTTAAGCAACGCTATCAAATTTTCTTTTGAAAATACGGAAATAAAAGTCCTATGTAAAAATATTCCTTCCACTTTTTTGGATATTAAAACTACCTCTAATTTCAATTTAGAAAGATACAATAAACCGCAGGATAAAATGTTCGAATATGTTCAAATAGATGTCTTTAATCGCGGCATCGGCATAGACGACAATTTTAAAAATAAAATATTCGAGGAATTTGCACAGGCGGATACTAATTACTCTAGGCAGTATGAAGGAACCGGCCTCGGACTCGCTCTTACAAAAAAAATTATCGAACTGCACGGCGGACATATAAATTTTGAATCCGTTAAAAACGATTTTACCAATTTTACATTCGTGCTTCCCAATCCCCTTGAAACCGAAGTACGCGCCGTAAGCGCCGAAGATGCCGAAAAAACCTTGATAACCGTCGATGCAAAAACATTTTTCAGGAACAATAACGCAAAAAGAAATAAGCCGCTTGTTTTGGTGGCAGAGGACGACAGACCGACATCCGAAATTTTTACTATAAATTTAATAAATTCAGGATACTCCGTCGCCCACGCATACGACGGCATCGAAACGATAGAAAAAGCCAAGGGTTTAAAGCCGTTCGCTATACTTCTCGATATAATGCTTCCAAAAAAAGACGGATGGGAGGTTCTAAACGATTTAAAATCTGATAAAGATACAAAAAACATACCTATAATTATTACGAGTATTATAGACAATAAAGACTTAGGATTTGCGCTTGGAGCGACGGATTATCTTATAAAACCGATAGACAGGGAAACTCTAATTCATACTTTGTCGCAGTTCACCCTTACTTCAAAAAGAAAAAAAAGGCAGGTAAATATCCTGCTGGTGGACGACGACCCTATCGTTCATAAGATGATAGAAAAACTGCTTATCGATGAAGGCTTTAATTTAATCCATGCATACAACGGCGAAGAAGGGCTGAGAATGGCAATCGAACTTAAGCCCGATTTAATTCTTCTGGATTTAATTATGCCCGATATAGATGGATTCGAAGTTGCCGAAAATATCAAAAAGCATCCCATATCGGCTCAGATACCTATATTTATAATAACTTCAAAAGATTTGACGGTAGAAGAAAGATTGCGGCTTTCAGGAAACATAGAAAGGATAATAGGCAAAAAAGCTTTTTCGGCGGAAGAACTCAGCCGCTCAATAAGGGAGCTTGAACTTATATATCCTCAAAAAGCCGGTCTATTTGACGAGATTACCGGTCTTTTGGACCATAACTATTTTAATATAAGGCTTGCGCAGGAAATTAACAGGGCAAAAAGATATAATACAGTTTTCAGCATAGTTTTTTTAGATATAGACCGTTTTAAAGAATATTACGACATAGTGGGAAATTTTCACTCCGACATAGCCCTTAAAAAAATATCCGAAATGTTGAAAAAACTGTTGAGGGGTTCGGACGTCGTCGTCAGGTTCGGTTATGACGAATTCGCCATTATCCTGAGTAACACTTTAAAGGAGCCGGCGTCCTTCGTAGCAAACAGATTCTGTTCCATAGTAAGGGATTATCCTTTCTATAAAGAAGAAGAACTTATATCAAAAAAATTAACGGCTTCTTTTATAGTCGCCTCATTTCCAAAAGACGGGGAAACGCCGGAAGAGTTGATTTCCAAAATATACAACAAACTGTGCGACGTTAAAAATGCCGGCGGGAATGCCGTAGTCGAAGTAGGTTGATTTAAAATAAATTAACAAAAATTAAATTAATTTATATGCGGCATAAAATTCTCATAGTGGAAGATAACGCCATTAACATGGATTTAGTAAAAGCTCTGCTTGAGCCGTTCTATTTTGATATAATAACGGCATATGACGGCTACGAGGCGTTAAAAAAAATCGGCAAGAATTCGGATATTTCTTTGATATTATTAGATATCGGACTTCCTGGAATCGACGGGATAGAAGTATTCAAAAGACTGAAATGTATAGATGCATCTAAGGATATTCCGGTTATCGCCGTTACCGCCCATGCTATGGCCGGCAACAAAGAACACTTGCTGTCTATAGGCTTTAACGATTTCGTTGCAAAACCCATAGATAAAAATATATTCTACGAAAAAATAAGGAAAATATTAAAACTTGACCGATAATTTTAAATTTTATACGGAGCTGAAGGTCAGGTATGAAGAGACCGATGCAATGTCCGTTGTCTATTACGGCAAATATTTCGTTTTTTTCGAGGTGGCAAGAACGGAGTATCTTAAAAATATCGGTTATAATTATATCGATATAGAAAAAGAGGGGTTTTATTTTGTAGTTGCCGAATCTAACTGCAAGTATTTCAATCCTGCAAGATACGACGACGATTTAAAAATATTTACAAGAGTCGAATATATAAAAAACTCCAGTTTTAATTTTATCTACGACATCCTCAAAATAAGCAAAAAAACAAACGAACCGGATATAAAAATAGCTTCCGGCAATACCGTCCTTGTCTGCGTCGATAATACGAACTTCAAGCCCCGCCGCATCCCCGAGTACTTAAGAAAAGCAATCCAAAACTTCGAAAAATTTTAAAATATTAAAGGTATCCGATTTATTTATTAGCTCACAGCCAAGCGGGTTTGCCGTGTTGACACCTTTTTCATTTTTACATTACACTTCAATAACCCATACTAGATAGAGCATCTCCGGCATTTTGTAACCAAAATGTAACAAAAATTTAACTCCTTTTTAACAAATCCTTCATAATACTGAAACATTAAAATGATATAAATATCTTTAAAGCATAAGCATATTTAATCTAATTTATATAATTTTAATTTATATCAAAAGGAGGAAAAATGTTATTAGCTCTGTTTAACGATTACTCTCTTAAAATTGCCGCAAAAATTCAGACCGAAATCTATACCGAAGATTTCCGTTTTAAAAAATTAGAAAAAAATTGGCAAAAAATTCTAATTTTGGCTTTTGCCTTCGGCTCTATTTTATCCGTCAGCTCCCATGCGTTTGCCGTTATAAATTTAAATCAGGGTTCTTTGGGAATCGGGGCTTCGGGAATTTTAAACGAGGCTACGACATGGATTTGCTACAGGCTTGCCCCTGCCACGCTGACCATAGGTCTTATTAAAGGGTTTTACGATATAAAACAGCATAAGCCCGATGCGGCAAGGAAAGCGTTTATAACGGCGGCGGCAGGTACGGGGGTTATGCTCGCTCCTACGATAACTGGAGCGATACTCGGCATCGTCCAGAGCGCAGGGGGTTCTACCGGGGGAATTAATATGGGAGGCGGAAACGGCGCAACTACGGTAGGACAGCCATAGTTATCGTAATTATATTTATTATAATTGCAAGATTAAATGAAAAAAGTAATAAATTAGAAAAGTAAAAGGATATTAAAATAAATGAAAAATCAAAATAACTATAGCAATAACTACGGCAATAACTATGCCGAATTTAAAATTTACAGCGGGATACACGGCAAAGTTACGAGGTTCGGCCTGGAAATTTACGACTGGGGGCTTTTTATATTTTTTACCATGATTTCTATCCTTTTATTTAAAAAAATTATTATTATTGCAATATTATTAGATGCCGCCGTTTTAATTTTTTTTAAAAAATATAAAAAGAATAAGCCGGATTTTTATACAAGTTCATTATTATCCTTTATATTTACTAAAAAAGAGCTTTTTGTTTTAAACCCGGAACAAGATAAAAAAATTAAATTTTAATATTCCGTTATGTTTTTAAATTCCGTTTTAAAGAAAATAGATATAAACGATTCTTTAAACAATTATATTAATCTTATGTCTGTGAATGACGGCGTCGCTATAGGAATAGACGGATCGTTTACCATAGGTTTTAAGGTCAAAGGTTTCGATTATTATCTTTCAGGAAACGAAACTATTAACGATGCGACATACGTGAATGACCTATTGTTAAATCTTCTGGACGAAAACATAAGTTTTCAATGGATTTACAAAATAGAAGACAGAAACGACGAATTCATATTCAATTATGAAAAATCATCCGTTCCACCGGAACATTTTAAATACATTAAGGAAAATAAAATTAAAAGTTTGAAAGAAAAACATATAAAAAATATTAAGATATATCTATTTTGTTCAATTAACGGTTTAAATTTACAAAGTAAATCTAACGGCACTAATCTATTATCTAAAATTTTGGATTATTCGACGGGACTTTTTAAAATTAATATTGCAGGAGCGGTTAATTCCAATGCAAGGAATAAAACTAAGGCTGATATGGAGCTTATAGAAAAAAAGCTTATAAATATTGAAAATAACCTGTGCTTCATATCGTCAAGACTCAATATAGGTTTAAAAAGAATGAATAATCAGGAACTTACGGATTATTTTTATAAAGAATTAAATCCAGACAGGTCGGCTTCGATAAAAGTTCCGAAATGGGAAGATATGATAGATAATGGAACGACTTTTAGAAGTCAATTAATATATTCTTATGCCGAAATTAAAAAAGATTACTTTTATGTGGACGGCTACTATTACAAATTTATAAATATGCATAGGCTACCTTCCCATATCGATTCATTCGGCATAACTTCGCTTTTGAATATAAAAAATTCCGGATCTGCGGCACCTGCCGCCGTTAATGGCGGGACTACCGGTAATGCCGATACCGGTATAAAAGGAGATTTCTTCCCATATGATGTTTGTGTTGCCTTTAATATTCCCGAACAAGAAAAAACGATAGAAAAAATACAAACCGACAGAAATATAAAAGCAAGTTTAACCGAAGCCGTAGGGGGCGGATATACGGATTATAAAGGCGTAAACATTACCGAACAATTAGACGAGTTTTTAAAATCAGCTTCAAAAATGCAGAAGAAAATCGTGGAATTTTCTTTATGCGCAAGGATTAAGTCTAAAAATTTAGAGGAACTTAATTTTAGAGCGGCAAAACTTCTTGAATCGTTTAAAAATTTTAACGGAATGGAAGGGATCACCGACAACATGGAACACCATAATTTATTTCTGTCGTTTCTTCCCGGACAATCCAGTTTTAACAGGAGGTTTAAAACATCCATTTCGTCTTCGGCGGCGGCATTTTTCCCTTTAAATGAAGGTTTTAGCGGAACGGAAAGATGCGCTATTCCGTTGATTAACGACAGGGGAGAAGGAGTAAAATTAGATATTTACAATAATCCTTTGCCCTCGAAACATGGAATAGTTTTCGGAAAAACGAGGAGCGGAAAAGGCTTTATGTTAAATGGATTTCTGGCTAATTTTTACATTTCCGGCGGAAATTACCATATTATAGGTGTAGATATAGGCGGAACTTACAAAAAATTCTGCAAAATATTTAACGGCGATTATATAGAACTAGATTTAGACGGAAACTATTGCTTGAATCCGTTTCCTCCAAAGAAATATGTTGTTAGGACCGTAAACGGAGAAGAAATATTTGACCCCGATATAATGGTATTTTTAACCGGCATAATAGGACTCATGGCAGAACCTGAAAAAAATTTATCGCCGAACGATAAAACTATTATAAACCGTGCCATACAGACTTCGTATGACAGAATAACAGATGCGGAAGATACGCCCGTAATATCCGATATTAATAACGTTTTATTCGACTATAACGAAGGCAGGGATATTCTCGATAAAAAAAGAGCTATGGAAATGGGGAAAAATTTATTTCAGTGGACGGATATTTCTTCGCCTTACGGAATATTATTAAATAGGAAAAACGGCATAGATGTAAACAATAAAATAGTTATATTCGATCTGCAGAAATTAAAAGGGTACGAAGACCTCCAGAAAGTAGTATTTGCAATAATAAAAAATATTTCGTTCAAAAAAATGTACGATAAGTCGGCAAAAGTTTTTTTCTTTTACGACGAATGTTGGGAATTTATGAACGACCCTAAGATTTCCGAACTGATAATGCATCTTTATAAAACTTCGGCGAAATGGGGTTCTATGGTCTGGAGCGTTACTCAGGAACCGGGAGACCTGTTAAAGGCGGGCAATATAGGCAAAAGCATTATAGAAAATTCGTCGGTAAAAATATTCTGTCAGTTGGACGGCGGCGTTTCCGAGGCAGATTTAATTGCATGCGGGCTTAACGATAAGGAAACCGGCATCGTCAAAAATCTTAAAGTGGTTAAAGGGCATTATGCCGAATATTTTTTAAAATTCGGAAAAGATTCCGCAATTATAAGAAATTCCCCCGACCCTTTTGAATACTGGCTCTGTTGTAAATCTTCAGAGGACGAAGAAATAGAAAGGCAAATAGAAGAGCTTTATCCGGATAAATCATTAAAAGAGCGGCTTTATATTCTTGCGGAAAAATATCCTAACGGACCGTATGGGATAAAAACGGTTTAAAATAGTTAATATAAATATAAAGTAAAAAGGAGGTTAAAATAATGGATGATGGATGCCGAACGCAGCAGAAAAAGGTGCAGAAAAAGGTGTCAGATTTATTTATTTCGTATTGCTTTCTGTATATACCTGAATTATCGTCCGAAAATAAATAAAAATCTGACACCTTTTTCTGCTTATAGGCAATCACTACAACCCCCTCCTTTTTAATTGCAGGAGGATTACGGTAAATCATATTACGGCATAGAAGATTACCACCCCAAACATATAAAAAAGATAAATGAAGAGAGGTTATAATATGAATAATAGAAAAATAAAAGGTAAAAGAATTAAGTTGTTTTTGTCGTCCGCAATAGCCGTATTTACTATTGTGGTCTATTCTCTTGGAATATCATACGGACTTGCGCTTCCTTTGCCGGATATAGGCGTGATTTCGGGTCAGATTCAGTCGGTTGAAACTGCCGCAAGCGGGGCATTTTCGGCTTTGCAGGGACTTGCCGGAACGCTCGGATATGCTCCTGGAGCATCCGGGGGTCCGCTTTTTAATCCCGGTCCAGGACTGGCGGCGGCAATGTCCACGGTTGACAAACTTACCGCCGACGTTTCGAATATGCAGGAAGAATATCAGAATATAGTCATTAATTACGACAAGTTGAATCATCTTGTGGATTCCGTAGCAAATACGGTTAGCGGCATAAACAATCTGAATAATCAAATAAATTCAGCCTTCAATCAAATTCCGCAGGATTTGACGGCAGGCGACGTTCAGGTAGATTCTGTTCAAAGCCTTGTTTCCGGTATTAATTCCAATATTAATTTGGAATCTTCCGAATATCAAAATCTTAATTCCGCAGGCGAACCGTTTAACCCGCAGATTTTTGTTTCAGGGTATTCTTCTTCGGAAGGAAATAATTTAAACAAAACCGCCCTCGAAAACGGTTCGGCACAGTTTACCGAAGGAGTTATTTTTAACTCGGCGGGAAACGCCGGAACGGCAAACGAACAGATTAACTGTTCGTCTTTAGACGGAGGCTACTACTTAAGCGGCGGTGGAAATCCGGTCGGAGGTTGTATCGATCCGGTAAACGGATTTATAGCGGATACGGCATCTTCTGGTCTTTATAATGCCGGTATTTCGGCGGCAAGAGCGCATAAAGCCGAAATCGAAAGCAGCGAATTTATGCAGGAGATTTCAGGTGACGCACTGAAAAACAGCACTAATTATTATGCCTATCAGAGTTCTATTTTAACGCTTATAGCAGAAGAAAACGCCGCAAATTTAAAAAATTTAGGATATATGGAAAGCCAGCTAAAGCAGATAGAATTGGCTAAATCCGCTGAAGAAATCAAGCATGAGCATACCGGCGCCGCAATATTGCCTCAAACCAATTTTGAACCCGATATGAATTTTTACGGCAAAACCACTATGTAATAGCATTATAATATAAATTATTTAATAAATACAATTAATTATGAGTGTATATTTAAAGTTTTTATTTATTGCCGGTTTAATCTTCTTATCTAATTATATTTTGATGAAAACCGCTTATGGCGCTGCCGCTTCAAATTTAAATCCTCCGGCACCCACAAGTGCAAGTTCGAGCGGTACTGCTTTGTCTTCAAGTATCGGCAGCGTCAACGAATCCGCGATGTCTATTTCAAAGTTGGACAACGGGGAAGACTTAAGTATGCTATCCATAGATTCAATTCCGTCTGCACTTGATCAGAATTCTATTCTGAGCGGTTTTGTAACGTATATGTTTTATTTCCTGTTTGCCCTCGGGATAATTTTGTCGTTTTTTGAAGGGTATAAGGCAGAATTAGCAGGAGCATCGTTTAGTTATTACGGATTATTTTTAAGAACAGCATTAGTAGCTATAGGTTTTCTTTCATGGAAGCAGACCGGACAGTCTAATTTTGTCCAAATGATTTTAACTCTTGCCGATAAAATTCAACTCTATCTTATAAAACAAAATATATTCAGTTTAGGACAATCCGTATCGCAAATAGTTTCTTCTATTTCGGGCAGTCTTCATTCGGTTTCTATTCCGGCGATTTCTTCTAACGGAACGGCATCAGTCCAAAAAGTGTGGAATTTAAATCCGGTTTCGTGGCTTGCAGGAGCAATACATGCTATAACCGGTACCGTTTTAATGGGTATAATATGGTTTTTCTTCAATATTTTATATTTAGTTATTCAGCTTTTTATGGCGCTGACGCAGCTTATATTTTTAGGATTACTGTTTTCTATATGTCCAATTATACTTGGATTTGAAACAATCCCTTATACAAGGGGAATATTTGCAAAATGGATGAAAATGTTCATAGAAATTTCATTCTGGGGAGTTATGGTTGCCCTTGAGCAGTTAATTTTCTTTACTATTCTTAGTAAAATGGAATCCATAAATCTTCCGTCGTCGGAAACCGGCATCGGAAATATTCTCGGAATGTTCACTTTTGCGGAGGTTATTACGGTTTTTATAATTATGATGGTTATAAACGTTTCGGTTCCGTTTTTAGTAGCCAAATTATTTGACGGTATAAGCACAGAGGCACACGAAAAAATAAAAACGATAAAGCTAAAGGCGGCAGGCACCGGCACCGGTGCTGCGGGGCTATGACATAATGGGAAACCTTTTAAATTACAAAGACGATTATAAAAAGAGAAACGGCAGACTTTTTTACGAAATATGGGGAGACCTTGAAGCCCAGAATATAACGCTCAAAATTGTAATAATTCTAATGTCGTTAATTACCGTAATATCGATTCTTACGGCATTTTATACATATAAGGCGAACAGAATTCCAGTGGTGATAAGAGTAAACGAAGCAGGAAACGCAAAAGTATTAAGGAATCTGCCGTTTAACAACAAAACCGGCATTGGTGAAATAGTATATTTTTCCAAGAGTTTCGTAAGGGAGTTTACGGGTTTCAATTCCATAATGATTAAGACGGAACTTTCGAGGGCATTAAATAAAATGTCCGAAGATTATGGTAAAAAGACCCTTGTTATGATTATCCGCAGCAAATTTATTCAGAAAATGGAAAAAGCGAATATAACGTCTAAAATTAAATTTAAAAAGATAAAGCTCGTCAGACAGACCATAAATCACGATGAATTAAAACTTTATGTTGTAAGAAGTGTAATTTCCGATTCCGATTCTTCTATTAAAAACAGCGCCGCATACGAAGACAAGCTCATTCTCAAAAGGATCAAAAGAAGTATCCAGTATCCTTTTGGTCTTGAAGTAGTTTATTTCAGCAGTTTAAAACTCGGAGGAGCATGATTATAATGTTTAGTTTTAATAACGGCGGTGGAAACGGCGGGAGTTTCGAAAGTGACGGAGGGGGCGGAGCGGGCCGGCAAAATAATGAACATGTAATAAAAGAAGAAGATATATATAATTCCGAACCATACAAGAAGGACAAACTTTTAAATAAAGATTTCTTTAGATTTTTCAGACTTCCACTTATAATAATTGTTTTTTTAATAGCCGCGGTTATCGTCTTGAAGTTTTTATTTTTTCATAAGACAAATCCGGCAAAAATAAAAAAAATATCGGCAAAAAATATCGTGATACCGGATAAAAAAAGATTTTCTCCGGCTGTTTTCGATTATAACGAAAAAAAAGAAAGAAACAGCGGCGAAGGTGCGGCAAAGGCTAAGACCAAGAAATTCGCCAAATTTAATCATAAATTTAAAAAAGAAACGGAAAAATTAAACCGCAATATAAAATTTAATAACGGCGAAACAGCTTATGTGAAGGCATCTCCAGGGGCAGCATCGCAAGTTAATAAAAAAATGGTGGTTTTTATTGAAGCAAGCTACGGAAAATATATTTTAAATATGGAAAGATATCACCCCGCCCTTAGGTCTCCACTTCTTATCGAGAGTGGAGTTAAAAACGGAGCCGGCAATAAAAATGCCGCCTTTATGTTTCCGGGCAGCGGGAAGAAAGAAGTAACGGGTGGGAGTCCCGATAACTCCGCCGTTGCTATACCACAGGGAACGGTAATAAACGCTTATACCAAGTATAAAATATTTTCTTACAATACTTCCGTTCCGGTTATCGCGGTTTCCTCTTCCGGTTATTATTACAACGGGAAAGCCGTTTTTGAAAAAGGCGATAAATTTTTTGGAACTGTAAGCGTAAAACATTCCTTAAACCGCCTGAATATCGATTTAGATAAAATTATAAAAAAGTCTGGAAACAGTGTAAATATAGATGCAATAGCGATGATGCCCGACGGTTCCGGCGGTGTTAAAGGCGATGTCCACCGGCATTACGCCGGCAATATCTTAACGTCCATAGCGCAAGGCATAGCGGGAGCGGCATCTATTTTCATCGGAGGGGGTTCCGGTGTAAATTCTTCTAATCCTTATACATTTCAAAATCAAGTAAGGGAAAATGTTGCGCAAAATGAGCTTAATTCAGCGCAAAACGGATTGAATAATTATGCAGATTCAAATCGAAACGCAAGTATAACTTTATCTGCCGGTACCCCCATTAAAATCATATTTCTTAAACCGGTATATATAAATCAAATAAAACAAAATAGATAATTACGGACGGCATTAATAATAGCATTAATGAAATTAATAATATGATAAATAATAATTATAAATATAACGATAACAGCTATAACTATAACGATACCCGCGATATTAATAATTTCGATATCGAATTTTCTAATATTAATTCTATTTTAGATAAATTAAATTTCATTAAAGATGATTTAGATTCTAATTTTCTGGAAAGAAAGGGCGTTATAGATATGATTATTCTTGCAGTCGTTTCAAAAAAACATTCGATATTGATAGGGGAGCCGGGGCTTGCCAAGACCGCCGTATTGAAGGCTTTAGCCGGACATGTAAAAGGGCTTAAGCTTTTTGATTTTCAGATGACTCCCGCTACCGGTATCAACGAACTTATGTCTAAAAACATTCAAAATAAAACCGGCATAGATAACTGCGATATAGCGTTGATAGACGAATTTTTTAAAGGACCGCATGCCGCGCTTAATTCTCTTTTATCCATTATGAACGAAAGAATAGTATATGTTCCGGAGCCGCGCAAAATTCCTTTAATCAGCCTTTTTGCGACGTCTAACGAAAAACCAGATAAGTCGTCTGATGCAAATCTTTTGCCCCTTTACGATAGGTTTTTATTCAGAAAAGAGATACTGCCTATAAGAAATGCCGGAAATTTCAAAAAACTGCTTGAATTAAAAGACGAACAGAATTTGAATAATATCGGCTGTGCCGGAAAGACGTTCACAAGGAAGGATTTAGACGTGTTAACTTCAATGATAGGCGCGGTCGGTATAGGCGGTGAAATTTTTAATTGTTTATATAGAATAAGGGAAGAATTGAGAAACAAGCAGGTAATAGTTTCAGACAGAAGGTGGCATGAAACGATTAAAATATTAAAAGCAAACGCATTATTAAATAAACGAAATACCGTAGTTAAGAGCGATATCGAGGTACTTGAACCATCGTTGTGGACGTATTATTCGGATATAAGGGCTGTTAAAAATATTTTAAGGAGAGAACTGCAATGAAAGGGAACAGGGCGTTTATCGCAAAATTAACGGCATCGTCGGGTTTATTTGCTTCCGAGCTTATTTACCTGTTTTTTATCTCCGGATTTTTTTCGGATAAAAGGATTGACTATTATTTTGCTTATTTTAACGGCATCAAACTATTTTTTATCATTACTCCGTTAGCCTCATGGTTTATTTCCTCATATACGCTGTTGAATACCGTTCACAACAAATATTTATATTTTAAGCCTGAGGAGGGTAAAAAAAAGAAAAATAAAATGACAGATAAAATGAATGCTAATGCCTTCAAAGATGTTCTGGTGTGGCCGGAACCTGAAAATCTCCAATTAGTCATAGGAGAGATTCATGAAAAAGACGGAGCAAGAAAAGAGAAGCCGGAATGGCTCATTATGGATAAAAGCGGGCTTTATACCGGTCTTATCGTTTTTGGTTCTACCGGCACGGGAAAAACAAGCGCCTGCGCATACCCATTTTTAGACCAGCTGGCAAAATACAAAAAAGAATCGGCGGACGAAAGAATCGGCGGCTTAATATTAGACGTTAAGGGAGATTTCTGGAAAGAAGCGTCGCTTATACTTAAACGCAACGGAAGGAAAGACGATACGGTTATAATAAAGCCCGGCTCCGGTTATTATTTTAATCCCGTGCATTATCCGCATTTAGATTCAAAGATTATAGCGGAAAGATTGTATTCAGTCCTCGAAAATATGCATTCTAACGACGGAAGACAGGACAGTTTCTGGAAAGACAAGTCTATAAATCTTCTTTCAAACTCCATAAATCTCATAAGACTGTGTCTGGGATATCTTACGCTTAGCGATGTTTACGAAATTATTTCAGACGACGTCAAATTAAAAAATATGCTTGATTATGCGCAAAATTTAATAAAATCGAAACGTAAGAGTTTTCAAAAATATGAAAACATCCGCGCTGATGAAGGCGGCAGCGAAGGTATAGGTATAGACATAGATGTAAACGTAAACGAATTGAAACTTGCAATATCGTATTTTTCTGGAGCCGATTATGCGGGTCTCGACGAAAGAACAAAGGCAATTATAAAGAGCGAATCCTTAAGGGTGTGTTCGGATTTTATCAAACCGGCGTTTAAAGAAACTTTCTGTGCTACAGAACAAAAACTTAACTTTCCCGGGTTTCAGGAAGTTATAAACGGCGGGAAGATAGTAATTTTAAATATGCCGGAATCAGATTACGGCTTAACAGGAAAAATTATCGGCATTATGTTGAAACTCGATTATTTCAGGACGGTATTAAACAGGGTTTATAAGGCGGCAATCGATAATTTCGTCAACATTAAAAGACCGGTTTTATTTATTTGCGACGAATATCAAAATTATGTGACTTCGGGAGATATAGAATCCGATGCCGAATTTTTTGCAAGATGCAGGCAGTCTAAAGCAATAAATATCGTGCTTACCCAGAGCTACAGTTCGTTAAAGTTAAAACTCGGTTCGGAAGAAAAACTAAATTCGTTAATCGGAAACATCAGGTCTTCGATATGGCTTGCTTTAAGCGATGACTATTCCCGTGAAAAAGCCTCTAAAATATGCGACAAAGAATACAAGCTAAAAATAACGGAAAATATAACCGAACAGGACGACAGGGCAATTTTTAATCCGTATATAGGAAAACTTTTATCCGATGACAATACTATTTCGCAGGGAACTACAAAGACTTACGAAAAGATGCCGTCCTTCGATACCGATGATTTTGCCGGTCTGAAATTAAATCAGGCGGTTTACAGAATATATTCCGGCAATGAAGTCAAAGGACCGGGTATAGTATATCTGCACCCAATATACAGACCCAAAACTAAAAGCTGTTTCGATAAAGACTAAAAAATAAAAAACGCAAGGCAAGACTAAATTTAAGAAAGGCGGCAATGAAAAACGGATATGGAAGCGGCGGCGGAACAGGACAGGGTTACGAACTTGATATTTTAGAAATTGCATTTCTTGTTTTTAGCGGATTATTCGTCCTTTTTTATTTTACGAATCCTAACTTTAAATATCTTATAGATTCTTTTTATCTTTTTATTGCCTATTCTTTTAAATTTTATACGGCGGTAATAATTCTATACGGTTTTAATTTATTCTTTTTTTTAGCCGGTCTGCATAGCCTCTATGTCAGGGTTTTTGAGATCAGGGTCAGCGGCTCCAAGCTAAAAATGTATAATAAATTAGAGCAATATAACGAGGAAAAAGCAAATAACAAAAAATAAAAAGGGGAGGATTTAATATTAATGCAAAAGATTAAATATTACCATATAAGTAATAAAAATTACTTTAATTACTTATCTTATTTGATTTTAATATTTGTCTCTTTATCGATATTTAATTTTAATAGTTTGAGTAAAGCGGAAGCGCTAAAATATTCAAGTTTAAAGAAATTTAGTATTAAAAAGCCTCTGTGGGTGCATAAATTGCGGATAAAGACCGGACTTATTTATAAATTAAATACTGCCCAAGGCTATGTTTCCGTTATAACTCTGCCGGTTATACCTTTAGACGTAGCGCTCGGCAACACGGGAGCGTTTTCGGAACAGATAGTCGGAAGGCAGATATTTATAAAACCTCTAACATACGATACGAGCATAACCAGCAACCTTGAAATATATACAAAATACGGACTTATAAACGTGCTTTTGCGGATAAAAAACCCGAAAACCGTTACGTATAATTTAGACATCGCAAATACCATGAAGGACGTCTTCGTAAAGAATTACATAAAAAACAAAATAAAGGGGTTAAACGCCGTTTTGTTAAGAAAATATGAGGTAAAAAATCTTTTGCTCGATAAAAAAGCTCAGGCTTTAAAGAAGGAAAAAAAAGAAGTCATCGACCTTATTCTTATGATTAACAGGAAAAAAATAGACGCATCAATTACTAAAGGCGGGATAACCTTGACCGTAATTTCGATAAGCCGCATAAAAAACTTATATTATCTGCAATATCAGCTCACTAATAATTCCGGCAGGAGTTTTTTTGTAAGAAATGTTTA
>JAKASB010000046.1:0-8694 GCA_021828255.1 bacterium
TTAACGCGTGCGAACCTCCCAATATTTTATTAAAAATAGTAGATTTGCCGACATTAGGCCTTCCGACGAGGATTACTAGAGAATCGTTATTTTTTATCATAAGATTGAGATTGAGATTGAGATTGAGATTGAGATTGAGTATGGGTTTGGGTTTGCAATGTCTTTAAAGCCTCGGATGCGGCAATCTGTTCGGCAAATTTTTTGGATAAGCCGCTTCCGTACCCTAATATTTTATTATTTATGTTAACGCATATCGTAAAAATAGTGCGGTGGTCCGGCCCCTCTTTTTTTATTGTATAATATTTTGGCACGGTATTGTACTGTTTTTGAACAAGTTCCTGCAATATTGTTTTAAAGTCCTTATTTTTAAAAATCTCTTCGTTTACTTTTGGTATTAACCGGGATAAATGTTCTAAAAATACCTCTTTTGCCTTATTATAAGACGAGTCCAAAAATATCGCCCCTATTACAGCCTCGTAAACATTGCCGATAATCCTTTTATTTTTTTGTTCCTCGATATTTTCCATTAATATAAATTTGGGAATTTTTAAATTATTGGCAATTTTGTATAAATTCTCGAGACTGACTATTATAGAACGCCTTCTCGAAAGCTCGCCCTCCGATAAATCTTCAAAATTCAGATAAAGATATTCGGAGACAATTGCGCCTATAACGGCATCCCCCAGAAACTCAAGCCTTTCGTAATTATATTCGGGGTTATAAGATTTATGGGTCAGCGCCAGAGCGATAAGCTCTTCGTCGTTAAAGTAATAACCTATCCTTTTTTCGATATCTCCAAAATTCATATTATGTGTAATTGTATATATATTTTAAATAAAATCTTCAAATGCGATTAATACTTCATCCTTAGCATATAAATCTTCGGTTTCTATAATTTTACCTTTAAACAATTTGCCGGGAGGTATCGTTAAATTAGCCCGGGACAGCTTTGCCTTTATATAATTTGAACTCACTGCCTTATTGCCGGGAAGACTTAAAAATTCCAGCGATTTATTTTTAAATTTAAGGTGGAAATCTATTTTCTTTTGCAAAGAAATTTCCATAATTTTATTAGTTCTTTGTTTTATAACCCGTCCGTCAATCTTCGGTTTCATTAAATAGGCTTTGGCGCCGGGCCTATCCGAATATGAAAAAGCGTGAATGTAATATATCGGCAATCTGCTCAGACTGCCCGCGGCGTCTAAAAAATCTTCCTCCGTTTCGCTCGGAAATCCGCTTATAATGTCGGTGCCTATCGCCGCATCTTTGATTTTACCTGTTAATTTTTCGGCAATTTCCATATAGTCCTCAAAATTATAATGCCTGTTCATAAGCGCAAGTATCTTGTTTGAAGCGCTTTGCAGGGGAATATGAAAATGGTTTTGTATTTTCTTGCTATTCGCAAAAATTTTGATTAGTTCGTCGTCGATATAAATCGGGTCGATAGAACTTATTCTGATTTTTATCGGGATATTTAATTCCTCGATTCTTTTTAATAATTCCTTAAATCCCTGCCCCTTTGCGTTTTTGCCCGCCCGGATTTTACTTTCGTATGAGCCTATATTTACGCCCGTAAGTATAACCTCTTTATAACCGAGGGTATTAAATTCCTTAACGGAATTTAATACGGCTTTAATATCTAAAGACCACTTTACGGGCCTTGCTTTTGGTATAATACAAAATGAACATTCCGTTTCGCACCCCTCCTGTATTTTCAGGTATGGTCTTACCCTCTTTTGATTTAATATAGTACCTGGGAGCGTTTCCGAGGCAGTTTTTAACAATCCTGCCTTCCTGATATTATCGATTAATTTTATAAACGGACGCCCTGAGAAATCTTTTTTATTAAGCTCTACCGAGCATCCGGTTAATATGAGGCGGCTTTCGGGATAATTTCTTCTAATCTTTCGTATGATTCTATTTGTATAGGTATCGGCCTTTTCGGTTACGGAACAGGTATTTAAGAAAAACAATTGGATATTTTTTGGCTCGGATTTAAGATTTAAATGCATATTTTGAGCGGTTAAATCAGGTTCCACGATATTTATGTTTAATTGCTTAAACATTTCCTCGAATTGAGACGATTCAAACTGGTTAAGCTTGCAGCCTAAGGAGATAAAAGCGCAATTGACGGCGCCGTTACCGTCTTGAATGTTCCTAAGGTCGTCAAGATTTAAATTGAACGATTCGAGTATTTCATCTTTTATGTCGGTTATGTTATTAGTTTCTATTTTTTCCATATTTAATAAAACTATTTACGATATTATCCCGCCGCCGACAACCTTAAGCCCGGAATATAAAACTGCGGATTGTCCCGGGGTTATAAATTTGACGGGTTCGTCAAATAATACTTTAACCTCCTCATTTTCCAAAACAAAGGCTTTACATTTATAATCCGGCGAAGAATATCTTATTTTAACGGTTAAATCTATTTTATTAAGCTCCGCCCCGCCGCAAGGGTTAATAAAATTAAAATCTTTTATATATAATTCGCTATTATAGCAATTTTCCAAGTTTCCGACAATTATCTCATTGGTATCCGCAGATATTTTTACGACATATAAGGGCGATTTTGAAGATAAGGCAAGCCCCTTTCTTTGCCCGACCGTATAGTTAAAAATGCCGTTGTGCTCGCCTACAATATCGCCCCTTAAATTTTTTATAAGCCCCTTATTTTTAGAAAGTTTAATCTGTTTTTCGATGAATCCGGAGTAGGTTCCCTCGGAAATAAAGCATAAATCTACGCTGTCTTTTTTGTTTGATATTTGGCTAAAACCTGCTTCCAAAGCGATTTTCCTTGTATATTCCTTGTCAAAGCCGCCCACGGGAAAAATAATGCTTTTAAGGCTGTTCTGGGTTAAATTGTAAAGAACATAAGACTGGTCCTTAAGAACATTCCTTGACTTTAAAAGGAAATATTGCCCGTTTTTATTTTTTGTTATCCGTGCGTAATGCCCAGTCGCTAAAAACTCCGCGCCTAATTCCTTAATTCTTTTTAATAAAATATCGAATTTTAGAATGCGGTTACATGAAATACAGGGATTTGGGGTTCTCCCGTTAATATATTCGGAGACGAAAGGAAGGGTAACGAAGGTTCTAAACTCTTCTTCAAGATTTATGACAAAATGGGGTATGCCGAGCCTGACGCATACCTTTTTGGCATCAAGAATATCGTCTATACTACAGCATGTTTTTGCTTCGGAATGGCCGGCATTCAATAGGTGCATCGAAACCCCTATTACCCCGTACCCCTTTTCTTTAAGTATCATTGCGCTGACGGAACTGTCAACGCCTCCCGACATCGCCACCGCAACCGTTCTTTTGGATTTTATAAACATTTTATTAGCTCGTCCCAACCCGCTTCAGCGGTAATCTATATAATCAAATACCATTAAACTTAATAATTTTTATACGGGATTTGCCCTAAGTTTTAATACCCCCTTTTTTATTGCGCTTATCGCGTAATCTATGTCATCCATAGTCGTAAATCTCCCTATGCTAAATCTAATGGCCGATTCTATTCTTTTTATATCATAGCCGTGCGCCTTTAAAACATGGGACAAAGAAATAGCCCCCGCATTACAGGCAGAACCTGCCGATGCGCTTATTCCGTAAAGGTCGAGGTTAAACAATAAAGACTCTGCTTTAACGCCGTCAAAAGAGACATTTACGGTATTTTTGAGCCTGTTTACCGGATGGCCGTTTAACTTGATTCCTTCTATGGCCGAAAAAAGTTTGTCTAAGAAAATGCCTCCGAAAACGCTTATTCTTTTTAGTTCATCATCCATGCCGTTTTTAAAAACGCCGAGCCCTTTCGCAATAGAAACAATCCCGGCCGTGTTTTCGGTTCCGGCCCTCAAGCCTCTTTCCTGATGTCCGCCGTATATTACCGGGTCTATTTTTACCCCCTTTTTTATGTACAATGCCCCGCACCCTTTGAGCGCATAAAATTTATGACCAGAGAAACTGCATAAATCGAGAGGAATATCTTTCAGGCTAAAGCCGCTTTTTCCGATAATTTGAACCAGATCGCTGTGAAATAAGATATTATCTTTTGCATTTTTTACCGCTTTAAGTATCTGTTTTAAAGGGAATATGGTTCCGGTTTCATTATTCGCCCCCATAACGGAAACCAAAATAGTGTTTTCTTTGATACTTGAAATAAGGTCGTTTATAATGAGTTCGCCAAATTCGTTAATGCCGATGTAGCTTGTCTCGACCCCCTGAGTTTCCAGAAATTTAAATGTATTAAGCACCGCGTGATGCTCTACCTGAGATGTAATTATATGGGGAGTTTTATTTTTATTAAGCCTTTTATGCGCATAAACCGCCCCGATGATTGCAAGATTAATCGATTCCGAACCGGATGAGGTAAAAACTATTTCACCCTCCCCGCCCGCATCCAAAAAAGATTTAACGAAATCCCTCGAATCTTCTATTAAAATCCTTGCGGCCCTTCCCTCTTCATATACGCTTGAAGGGTTTCCTTGAAAGTTTTTTAATGCATTAATCACCTCTTCCAAAACTACGGGGTCTAACGGCGTTGTAGCATTATAATCTAAATAAATTCTCGGCATCTATTAAAATTTTAAATAAACATTAACTCTTTATTTTTTAAAGTATTCGGACGGCGCCTAATTTAATAAGCATATTCAGCAATTTTTTGCATTAATCTTTGCAGGTTTTTCCAGTAATTCCCTATTAGATTTTTGTTTATATTCATTTATAACATCTTCTATCGTAATCGAATTTAAAAATTCGGTTATTTTGGTAGAAATTGAATTCCACATATCGAAAGCAAGGCAGATAGATTTTCTCTCGCATTCCTTTTTATTTTTAGCTTTACTTATGCAGCTAATTATTTCAATGGGTTCTACGGAAGCTATTATGTCGCCTATCAGGATCTCCGATGGTTTCTTGTTAAGCACATACCCGCCGTTCGGACCCCTTAAACTTCTGACGATGCCCGCTTTTTTTAATGTAAAAAATATCTGCTCCAGGTAGTGGATAGAAATCGATTCTCTTTCGGCTATATCTTTTAATGAGATGGGTATAAGGTTATTTTTAGAATAATACGATAAATCGATTATAGCCCTGACCGCATATTGCCCCTTTGATGAAAGCCTCATTTTATTTTAACACCTCTTTGCAAATATTTATAATTTTAATTTATTGCGGCGAATTTTTTCCCGCGGTCCCGCTTTGCAGGTTTGAACCCTGCCTGTCTCCTGCTTCAATTCCTTGAATCCTTTTTTCAAGCTCGGATATTTTAGACTTTAAAAGCGAAATCTCGTAAAAAGCAGGGTCAAATAACCTGTTGTGTTCAAGGTCGATATTGTCATGAACCTCGGATTCGTCTCTTTTTGCCGATTTTGCCGGTATCCCGACAACCGTGGAATGAGGAGGAACCCCGTTTACGACCACCGAATTAGCCCCTATTTTACTGTCATGTCCAACCGTCAGAGGCCCTAATATTTTAGCCCCTACTCCTATCATAACATTATTTTCGATTGTGGGGTGTCTTTTTTCCTTTTTCCAGCTCGTTCCTCCAAGCGTAACCCCGTGGTATATGGTAACATCATCCCCTATTTCGGCTGTTTCGCCGATAACGACTCCCATTCCGTGGTCTATAAAAAACCTTTTGCCGATCTTAGCCCCCGGATGAATTTCTATGCCTGTTATAAACCTTGCAAATTGAGATACCAATCTGGCCAAAAGCCGCAGCTTATGTTCCCATAAAAAATGCGATAATTTATGAAAATAAACCGCGTGAAGGCCGGGATAGCACAATAATACCTCTAATGTGCTTCTTGCCGCAGGGTCTCTTTCGTAAACCGAGTTTATGTTTTCTTTTAATGTTTTAAACATCGAATATGATATTTTTTTATTTAATTTTTATTTTATGTTATAATGCAATCTTGCTTAATCTCATATCTTATTAATATAATAACAGAAATTTAACTAATTTGAAATAGCAAGCTGAAATAGGCAGGGGACGGACTTAAGTCTGTCCCCATAAAAAAGGAGGCAAAATGGAGCAGGTCGAAGTAAAAATTATTACGAAATGCCCCCCGCACGGCCGGTGCAAAATGTATTCGTCTATCGTATGGCTTATTATTTCCACCTTTAGAAATGTCAAGATTTCGATAATTCCGGAGGATTTTAAAGACAAAAACGATCCCGCCGGCCCTTGCGTTATAATCAAAGGAAAGGTTGTAGAACCGTCAAATACGATATATGTTTCCGGCGAGGATTTTGTTAATGCGCTAAAAGAGGCGGGCGCAGCGCCTTATGAAGGGGTAAGTCCGGACATTTCCGCATTTAACGAGGTAATCGAAAAACGCCTATCATGAAATTATTCATACCTTAGCGCTTCTACGGGGTTCATCCGCGAGGCTTTAAAAGCCGGATAAAAACCGAAAAATATTCCTACGCACAGGGAAAATACCAACGATATTATTATAGGTTCCGTCGTAACGATGGTTTTAAGCGGGGAAAAAGCCGATATCGAGTTTGAAATGCCTATTCCGGCGGCTATGCCCAGTATTCCTCCGAAAAGGCTCAACACCGAAGATTCTATGAGAAATTGCTTTAGAATATCTTTCTTTTTAGCGCCTACCGCTAATCTGATTCCTATTTCTTTTGTTCTTTCCGTAACCGAAACCAGCATTATATTCATTATCCCTATGCCTCCTACAAGCAAAGAAACGGCGGCTATGCTTGCCAGAAGAATGGTAAATGTGTTGGCGCTGGAATTTGCGGCCTGTGCAATTTCGGTAAGGTTTCTTACAAAAAAATCGTTTGGCTTATGCAGCGGGATATGATGTCTTTGTCTTAAAAGAGCGGTAATTTCCGACTGGGCTATAACGGTATCCTCCTTTGATTTTGCCGATACCGCTATGGCATGTACCCATGTAGTTCCGGCGATTTTTTCCAACATCGTAGTTATAGGTATTACTACCGTGTCATCCTGATCCTGGCCGAATGCGTTAAAGCCTTTGACCGATAAAATGCCGATTACCGTGAACGGGACATTGTGTATGAGTATTATGTGTCCGATAGGATTAATAAGTCCAAAAAGCTCCGTTGCCGCGGTATTGCCGATAACGGCGACATTTGCCGCCGATACGACCTGCTGATGGTCAAAAAACGTTCCTTTGGCGACAGGCCAATCCCTAATTTCGGGAAATGTCGAACTTGCGCCCATTATAAGTGTTGACCAGTTATTGCCGCGCCATATAACCTGCTGGGCCATGCCGAGATTTCCCGAATCGGTTTTTACGGCGGGGAGTTTCCTTATTGCGTAGGCATCGTCTAAGGTCAGCGTCGGCAATATTCCGAAGCCGGTGTGAACGCCCCCTAACGAAGATGAACCCGGAAGTATTATAAGCATATTGGAACCCATGGAATTTATCGTGCTTTGGATAGCTTCCGAAGCCCCCTGTCCTATGCTGACGGTTGCGATAACCGAGCCTACCCCTATAATTATTCCGAGTATCGTCAATAAAGACCTTATTTTATTTCTAAGAAGCGTTTTGTAAGCCGATTTCAGGTCAAGAAAAAATGCAAATTTTACGCGCTTTAGCATATAACTTTAACCTTCTTTATTTATTTTATAATTTATTCAAAATTGCCGAACGCATATATTCATATTATACCACATTTTTTGTTTCGATAACGGTGGAAGATATAATTGCCCCGTCTTTAACGGTTATAAGTCTTTTTCCGTAATTAGCTATGTTTTTATCGTGCGATACAAGAATAATCGTGGCCCCTCTTTCTTCGTTAATTTTTTTAAAAAATCTCATCACATCCGCTCCCCTCACGGAATCAAGGTTGCCCGTGGGTTCATCGGCCATAATAATAGGAGCGTTATTTACTACCGCCCTTGCTATGGCAACCCTTTGCTGTTCTCCTCCGGATATTTGATTAGGAAATTTGTTTTCTGTATCCGCAAGGTCAACGAGTTTTAACGCGTCCATTGCCATCTCCGTCGCTTCCTTTGAATGCATGCCCGAATAATACAGGGGCAGTCCGACATTTTCAACGATAGAAAGCCGTTGGATAAGGTTGAAACCCTGAAAAACAAACCCTATTTTTTTGTTTCTTATTTCGGCAAGTTCATCGGAAGTTAAATTAGAAACATCCCTGCCCTCAAGAAAATATTTTCCGGCGGTGGGTCTGTCAAGGCATCCCAATATGTTCATAAGAGTGGATTTTCCCGAGCCGGACGCCCCCATTACGGAAACAAATTCCCCGTTTTCGACAATAAGATTTATACCTTTTAGCGCCTCATAAGAAATATCTCCGATTTTATAAATCATGCCGATATTTTCAAGTCTTATTAGAGGCGCGCTAATTCTTATATCGCGGTCGGTATTCATATTAATATATTTAATATATCTTTTGGATTCCCGCTATATCTTTGCCTGTAAGATTGTCAACGCACGCCGCTGACACAGGCAAAAGATATAGCGGGAATCCAGTATTTTATTTAGAAAAAGAGTCTTCTTCCCGGCGCCCCGGCAGCTTGATAATTCGATTTTAAACCCGTTATTATTTCCGTTCCCGCTTTAATATCTTTGGAAATAATCTCGGTGTCGCTGTCGTTGTTGATGCCGAGATTTACTATTACCGGTTCCGGCATTTTGTTTTTCAATACCCATACGACGCCCTCGCCGACCTTCAGTTTTT
>JAKASB010000046.1:8794-11762 GCA_021828255.1 bacterium
CCCGCTTTAATATCTTTGGAAATAATCTCGGTGTCGCTGTCGTTGTTGATGCCGAGATTTACTATTACCGGTTCCGGCATTTTGTTTTTCAATACCCATACGACGCCCTCGCCGACCTTCAGTTTTTTGGATAAGTTGTCCAAAATCTCTTTGTTTTCGTCCGGCGGAATGAATCTTAAGGCGGCATTAGGCACGCCGAGAACCCCCTTTTTTTCCGAAACATAAATTTTAGGAATTGCCGTCATTCCCGGAAGAATTAACCCGTCCGGATTTTTAAAGTATATCGTAACATTATAGCTTACCACTCCCGAAACTGTTGTCGGGTTTATCCTTACGTTGTGAACATATCCCCAAAATGTCTTATCGGGATAGGCATATACGGTGAACGATGCCCTGTCCCCCTTTTTTATGCCGCCGAGATCCGCTTCATTTGTCGTAGTATATATTTCCATTTCCTTAAGATCCTCTCCTATAGTAAAAAGGCTCGGGGTCTGGAAGGTTGAAGCGACGGTCTGCCCGACTACGACGCTTACATTTATAATAACGCCGTTTACGGGGGAGTATATCTTTGTGTATGAAAGATTGGTTTCATCTATTCCAAGCTGCGCTTTGGAGGCATTAACGGCGTCTTCTAAGAATTTAAGCTGGGCTTTGTCCTGAAGATATATGCTATGTGCATTTTGTTCCGTAGCGTGGGCTATGAGATTTTCTTCCCATAATTTTTTATCTCTGATGTATGTCAGCCTGTCGTATGCCAGAAGGGCTTTTTGCTTTAAAACATTTGCTCTTGCGGATTCAAGATTTGCTTTATCCTGGTCAATTTTTTGGGTAAAAGGGACAGGGTCGATTTCGGCAAGAAGCTGTCCCTTTTTCACGACGGAGTTATACCAGACATAAAGTTTTGAAAATATTCCGGATACCTGAGCCCCTACATTTATCGTATTGATTGGATTTGCGGTTCCGGATGTCGTAACATATTTTTGTATCGTCATGGGCTTGACGGCGTAAAGCTCGTAAACCGGTTTCTTTGAGCCTGATTTTATTATAAAATAAGAAATAGCTGATATTATAATCAGAATGACTGCGATTATTAAAATAATTTTTTTATTTTTCCCCATTTTTTCACCTTATTCTTGTCATTCCTGCATATTCTTTGCCTGCGTTTATCAATGCATGCCATTGATGCAGGCAAAGGATGGCAGGAATCCAGTTCTTTTTATTTTATATAATGCTCTACCATCAAACCCAGGTCGGAATAAAGCTTGGCTTTTTGGTAAAAATAGGTAAACTTGGCGTTTATGTAGCTTGTTATGCCGGATATATACTGGGCGTTTGCCGTTACAAGCTGAACCATAGATCCCACCCCGACCTTATAACTTTTTAGCGCAAGCTGATATGCGAGTTTTGAGGCATCCGCCGATGATTTGAGCGCCTTTACCGTTGAATATTGATTTAAAATAGCGTAATAATCGCCGGAGACGCCGTAAACAAGATTATCTTTAGTAAGCCGCCTGTTCCATATATTACTATTTAATATAGCCTTGGAATATTCGATTTTATTTTGAGTTAAAAACCCGTTAAAGATCGGTATGGAAACGGAAAGACCCGCGGAGTAATTTCTGTTTAACGGAAAGGCGGAGTTTTGCCCCGTATATGAGAAATCGGCATTAAGGGTGGGGAAATATCCGCTTGTCGCGGCGCCCACGGATGCTTTAGAGGATTTAACCGCGTATATGCTCTGTTTTAATTGCGGATTGAATTTCGTTGCCGTTTTTATAAGTTTATCCAGCGCATAGTGAAACGGCTTGAACTTAAGCGTATTAACAAATAGGTATCGTTTTGATGGTGAAAGGCCGATTGAATTAAGCAGCGCCAGTCTTGCAATTTTTATATTGTATATCGAGTTTATATAGGTTGCCTTAGCCGCCTCCATGGTTGCCTTAGCTGTTTCAACATCCAAAAGATTTCCAGTTCCGACCTTGTAAAATGCCGCAGCGGCTTTATACTGAGTTTCATCGTTTTTTAAATTTTCCTTATCGGCTTTCATTAATTCCTTGTCCGCAAAATATGTGGCAAAATTAAGGATTACATTGTAGAGGTCGTTATTTATCGTGAGGCTGTAACCGGCTTTAGCCCCTTTCATATTATAATATGCGCTAAGATAATTGTAATTACGGGAGCCGAATGAGTATAACATATAAGTTGCGTTAATGCTTCCCGAGTAATTGTTTAAAGAATAGTTTATGGTCCCTTCGCTAATATGGTATATCTGTCCGTTAACGGCAGTTATGCCTTGGTTATTGACATCCATAACCGAATTCTTAGAAAACCCCGCATTTCCGGAAATTTGCGGGTAGTACAGGTAAAGAGATTGATTTTTGGTGTATATGGATGATACATAAGAGTACTTGGATGCCATTATTCCGGGATAATGTTTGAGGGCAATTTCTAAAGCCGTTTTCAAACTTATTGCGCTTATTGCGGCGGGAATGTTTTCATCGGTTTCAGGCGCGTCGTTATACGCGTTAAATGTTAATAAATCAGGGTTTGTTTTGTTTATTTTATTTGAATTTGAATTTTTCGCCGTGTAAGAATAAGAAGAAGAATTCGAAGTTAAAATTAGAAAAAACGATATAAAAAGTAAAAATATTAAAGAATTAGCAAGGAGGCTTAAGCCGAATTTAAAATTTGCCATGATGCATACTTAAAACTTTTAATAGCATTAAAACGGATTTTATATTATATTATATCCTTATTATATCTTTAATGAACATAATAGTAAATTTTGCGGTTGAAATCCCTGTATCTAAATCACTGTAAATATGATTGTAATGACTTTATAGTCATTTGTCAAGTTATTTTATTGCCATGGCCCTTCGTTTTAATCTTATCAGTTTAGGATGCCCAAAAAATCAGGTGGATTCAGAGGTAATGTTTACCCGTCTCAAAACCTCCGGCGTTGAATTTA
>JAKASB010000047.1:0-1162 GCA_021828255.1 bacterium
TACATAAAATCTTTCGTGCATAATCAAAAGGAGGAATCAGTTCCGGCGCTCGACGGCAATACGGTTGACCTTAGTACCGAAATGAGCGATATGACCTCCAACGCAATCAGATTTGAGGCGGTTGCGGGTTTATTGTCCAAGAAATTTGCAACCTTAACCTACGCTATAACCAACGCTACTCCTTAATAATATATACATAATGAAAAAGTCGGGCTAATAAAAAATTGCAAATATTTGTAATTCAAACAATATAATATAAAGTGTAAAGATGACGGTGGATTATGAGTTTTAACGATTCTTTGAAGATTGCGGCGGAAGGACTGAACGCCGAAAGAATAAGGATGAATGTTATTGCGTCCAATCTTGCGAACATTAATACCGACGATGCCGGGAATGGACTGCCGTACGTGAAAAAAGAACCGCTTTTTAAAACCGTTAAATTTAAAAATTATTTCGGCGTTGAAGTAAAAAAAATAGAAAACGCCAAAAATCCGTTTTCCGAAAAATACGACCCGGGTAATCCGTTGGCTAATAAAGCCGGATACGTCAAAACTCCAAATATATCGTCCATAAGGGAACTTGTAAATATGATTTCGGCAACGAGGGCATATCAGGCGGATGCTCAGGTTATATCGGAATCCAAAGCTATGTCGCAGGCATCGTTAAAAATTTGACGAACTTGGAATATTGGAATAGGAGACAGTCTTGAAATATGTCTCCTCCATATTGAACATATTATGATATAATTATAATATAATAATATAAATAATATGTTAAATATTAAAGATTATAAAAAGCAGTGAGGATTTCACTATGGCTATACCGATAGGCGCGGAGAACGCAATAAATTTAAACAACATAAAGGAACTTAATCCGAACAATATTTCTTCGGGGGAAAGTTCAGGCTCTGCACCCGCTCAAGAAGGCGGGGTCAGCGGTTCTTTTGCCGATGCCCTTTTAAATTCCATAAATAAAGTCAACGAACTTCAAAACACGGCGAATAACTCGGCAGAAGCCATCGCTACAGGAAAATCGTCTAATATACATCAAGCAATGATAGACATGGAAAAAGCGAACGATTCGTTCGAACTGATGATGCAGGTTAGAAATAAAATCATAACCGCATACAATTCAATTATGAATATGCAAGTATAACAAGTAT
>JAKASB010000047.1:1262-9866 GCA_021828255.1 bacterium
AGTATAAAGTAAATGGCCGCCACATTTAAAGATTTCGGTTCTCAATTAAAAACTTTTTTTAACGAGCTTTCGGTTGAGCGGAAGATCGTGTTTTTCCTTGTAATCATCGGGGTTGCCATAGCTATATACTTTACGGCGGTTTATGCAACCACCCCGCAATACGGGGTTCTTTATTCCAATTTAAACGCGCCCGCCGCTTCCGGCATAATAAACAAGCTTCATTCATACAACATCCCCTATAAACTTGCGGACAGGGGAAGAACTATACTTATCCCGAAAAAAAACGTTTACAGTACCCGCCTTAAGCTTGCTTCCATAGGTCTCCCCCGTCAGGAAGGAGTCGGATTTTCCATATTCGATAAAGTCCAAATAGGCATGACCGATTTTATACAGCATGTGGATTATCAGAGGGCGCTTCAGGGAGAATTAGAAAGAACGATAGACCAGATTAACAGCATTAAATATTCAAGGGTTCTTATAGTCCTGCCCCGTCAGTCTGTATTCGTAACGAGAAGAACCCCCGCCAAAGCATCCGTCATAGTAAAACTGAAATCCGGTATGACGTTAGATAAAATGCAGGTAAACGGAATAATCCATTTGGTCGCCAGCGCAGTAGAAGGCCTAAAGCCTAAAAATATCACGGTAGTAGATACAGATGGACGGGTTTTATCTATACCTGTGAAAAGTTCTTTTGAATATACCGTAAATCAGTTAAATTACGTTCATAAGATAGAAAAAAACTTAGAAAATAAAATAAATTCGATGTTAATACCCGTCGTGGGGGAAGGAAACGTAACATCTAAGGTATATGTTAAAGTAGATTTTTCAAAAAAAACCGAATCTAAATTAACATATAATCCAAACACAACCGCCATAGTTTCACAGCAGACATACAGGTCATCTTCTACCGGCGCTTTAAAACCTTACGGCATCCCGGGAGCAAAATCCAACCTTCCGCCGGGAAAAGTGCCTATCTCGACCGCAAAACCAAGCACCCACGCGGTTAAAAAAGAAACAACCAATTACGACGTTTCAAAGAAAATAGAAAAGATTTCGTATCCCGTAGGGACGGTGCAGAGAGTTTACGCTTCGGTTCTTGTCAACGGAACATATAAAAAGGTAAAAACCTCGAAAGGCAAACCATCCGTAAAATATATTCCAAGAAGTTCGTCCGAAATGGGTTTATTTAAAAACATCGTAAAAACTGCCATCGGCTATTCTAAAACTGCTAAAGACAAGGTCGTAGTGGCAAATATTCCATTTAAAAGAATACGCTACGTGATAACCGCTCCGCCAAAAAAAACTATAGTGTCTATAATTAAATCCAATCTTGGGGAAATTATCAGATACGGAGTTATTTTAATAGGCATTATACTACTAATATTAATTATTTTGCGGCCCTTAATAAAATATATTACTGCATATGAATCCCGTTCGCGGGCTAGGTCTGCTGAGGAAGAAAAGCTCGAAACGCTGGCGCAATTAAAGCAGGAATCCGGTCCTAAGCCGGAGCCTAACGTAAAAGACATTGCGGTGAACATAGTTAAAGCAGACCCGGATGCAGCGACTAATTACGTAAAAAATTTACTAAAAGAATCAAGTAGAGAGATATAAATATGCCGAGAAGATTTTCAGGTCCCGAAAAGGCTGCCATATTTATGGTTTCCGTAGGCGATGATGCCGCATCGGAAATAATAAAAAGGCTGGAATTAATGGAAATCCAAAAAATTACCAAATATATGGATCAACTTCCCACAATAGAAAAAGAAGATTCTGAAAATATACTTAAAGATTTCAATTCTAATTTTTCAAAAGTCGGTTTGGTAGTTAAGGGAGACGATTACGTAAAAAACCTGATTGCTAAATCCTTGGATCCCGATAAAGCAAAGAAAATACTGGATAATCTCCATGGTCCTATAGAAGAAGAAGGACTCCAGACCCTAAAATGGCTTGACCCGCATATTATCGCCGATTTCGTAAAAAACGAACACCCTCAGACAATCGCCCTTATACTCGGACATTTAGAACCTATGTCAGCGGCGGTCGTAATTGGACTTCTCCCCTCTTCAATAAGGTCGCAGGTAGTTTTCAGGCTGTCCAAATTAGAAAGGGTTCCTCCTGGTGTAATCAAGGACCTCGACGAGGTGCTTCAGGAACAGTTGAAATCAACCGGTTCTACTCAGAGCAAATTAGTAGGCGGCGTAAGAATAGTAGCCGACATCTTAAATAATATGGATAAATCCATAGAAGAACCTATACTTGCAGATATCGAAAAACTAGACAAAGAAGAAGCCGAAAAAATAAGAGAGCTTATGTTCACGTTCGACGACCTTGCAAGCGTGGACGACAAATCTATGCAGTTAATTCTTAGGGAAGTATCCCACGACCAGATAGTTCTGGCTTTAAAAACGGCTTCGGACGAACTTAGAACTAAAATTCTGGCAAATGTATCTAAGAGAGCTCAAGAAATGATCAACGACGATTTGGAAGCTATGGGGCCGAAAAAACTTTCGGAAGTCGAAAAAGTTCAGCACGAAATACTGAAGGTTGCCAGAAGGCTTGAAGATGAAGGCAAAATCAGCCTTGCCGTAAAAAGCGAAAGCGAAAAACTAGTATGAGCAAAATTTTAAAAGATTATGAACTCGACATGGAGGGAAACGCTCTATACGACGGGGAAAAAACGCTTTTAGTAAATATACTAAGGAGTGAGAAGGTAGAAGAAAATAAGGAATTAGTCTCCGCATTAGAATCGGTTCCGTCTTCTCTTCAGAAATTTATAATTTCGCATATAGAAAACTATAAACATAAAACCATAAGGGCTTACGAAGAAAAAGAACGCGCGGTTTTCGAGGAGGCCCGCAAAAAAGGATATTCGAAAGGCTTCGGCGAAGGCAAAAAAGATGCGTTAAAATCAATGGAAGAAGGGATAGAAAACATCTTTAAAGCTTCAAAATCAATAGAAAACTTCAAAAATGAATTATACGAAGACGTAAAGCAGGACGTAATAAATTTATCTTTAAAAATCGCTAAAACTATCGTAAAAACGGAAATTGCCGCCGACAGCGGCTTAATCGCCCGAATAATAGCGGATGCCGTAAATAAATCTTCGGATGCCGTAAATTTTACAATATGTTTAAATCCTGGGGATTACGGCGTTTTAAATAAAAATCCGGAAGCAATAAGGAATTTCATAGCAAGAGATGCCGATATAAACTTCATCCCCGACGCCAATCTCTTAGCAGGAGAAGTTGTAATAAAAACTGATTTCGGCGAAATCGACGCAAGGATAGAAACGCAAATAGAACAGATAAAAAAGATTTTTACGAAGATAGCGCCGGATTAAAGCTTTTTGATTTTTTTCATTTTAAGCCTTTCTTTTTTAGAAAGACGGTGGGGGTTGCCTTTTTTTTCTCCTGCTCCTCTCCTCCGGGCTATTCCATCTTCATATTCTTCTTCTCCGTCTTCCGCAACGCCTTTAGTGCCGGCAGTACCCCTGTTGATATTATTATAGCCGCCGTAACTTTTGGAAACGCCGGAAGTTCCCTGTGCTATTATATTTTCCGCCAGTCTTATAAACTCGTCCACGTTTAAACAGGAGCAGTTAGCACTCGAAACGCGCCGCCTGATATCGTTATCGTTTGTTATTATTATCAGACTGCCCGTGATGCTTTTCGCTAATCTTACAATTACATCGTCCGCTTTTTCGTCTTTTTTTGAATAGATAATTTCAATATTTTGACGGTTGTATTTTGACTCGCAAAGCTCGTCGGTATTGTATCCGTCAAAAACTACTACCACTTTATTTCTTTTTGCATTATAATATTTTGATAAAAAATTTATAGTCTCTTCTCTCAATTTTTGAAGTTCGTCGGATTTAAACCGGACTTTAAAATAAGAATTAAATATAAAATTATATCCGTCAACTATTATAGTTATCATAATATATAAATTATAAATAATATGAACAATATTAGTCAAACAGAAAAAAGCGAACGGTTTTCGCGCAGCGAAGCAAGCCAATCTATTGTTTATATTATATCCGGACAAAAGGACATCCGCAGTTTAATTAAACGAGCGCTGATAAAAACGGCGGACGAAAAAAAGATAACCGAACTAAACGACATAAAAGCCCTTCCGTCCAATTTCAACAGCGATACGTATATTATTACGGAATATAACCGGACTTATATTTCGGGAGTATCGAGAATAACCCCTAAAAGAAATGTTAAGCTATATGTTTACGTTAATAATACCTGGGATTTAAACGAGCAGGACATAATCTTTTTAATAAAACACAACATAGACTATATAATTCATTCTAAAAATATCGGCAAATTAACATATGAAAAATTTATAGACGCAAAAATTTTTAAAAAAAAACATTATAATGCATTAATAGATAAATCATCCACATTGCTCGAGGACTTGTGTCATAATAATGACGACATTACTGATACGGGAATTAATATTTACGGTATATCAAATCATATTAAATCCGTTATAGAAAAAGCATGTAAGATAGCTCAATCCGAAAGCTCCGTTCTGATAACCGGAGAATCGGGAACCGGCAAGGAGCTTATAGCCAGGTTGATACATAATAAATCAAGAAGAAATTTAAACCCCATGGTATCGGTAAACTGCGGTGCTTTTCCGGAAGGACTCTTAGAGAGCGAGCTTTTTGGATACAAAAAGGGGGCGTTTACCGGAGCGTTTACTGACAAGCCGGGAAGATTAGATCTCGCGGATAAATCAACCTTATTTTTAGACGAGATAGGCGATATGAGCCTTTCGCTTCAGGTCAAGCTTTTACGGGTTATTCAGGAAAGGGAAATCGAGCCTATAGGCTCTTTAAAAACAAAAAAAATAGACGTCCGAATTATTTCCGCTACAAACAAAAATTTAGAAGAAATGATTTCTAAAAGCCTGTTCAGAGAAGATTTTTATTATAGGATTAACGTTATACCTATTCATTTAATGCCGTTAAGAGAAAGAAAAACCGATATTATAATTTTAATTTATTATTTTTTGAAAAAATTCAGCGATTTTCAAAATAATTCGGTTTACGGCATTTCGGAAGACGCTTTCAACATCCTTTTAAACTACGGCTGGATGGGAAATGTCAGAGAGCTTGAGAACCTTTTAGAAATGTTAGTTGTCCTGAACGAAAGCGGACTTATTACCGCAAAAGATATACCAGAAAAATACTTTAAAGATAATTTTCAAGATCAAAATGATAAATATATCTCTTCCTCGGAATTTGAACAAAAAACCGGCGGCAAAACAAAAACCGGCATTAATGTTAATATAGATATTAATGCTGACAAGATTAAGGATTTCAGAATAGATTTAAAAAGAGAAATGGAAAAAACGGAGATAGATATTATAAACAGGGCAATGAAGACTGCCGGCGGAATAAAAGAAAAAGCCGCTAAAATGTTAGGACTAAACAGAACAACTTTAATAGAAAAATTAAAAAGATATGAAAAAAATAAAAAATAATAGATTGAAACCGGCGCGGATCTTTATATTAATGTTAACGCCGACATTAATAATATTAACGCTGTTACTGTCGTTAACAATATCTGACAGAGCAGTTTACGCAAAAACCGTAATACACTCCGAAGCCGCCTTGTTGTACAAAACGGCGTTAAAGAATTACAAAGCAGGCAGCCTGCGTTCGGCATACGATAACGTTAAATTTATATTAAACAATTACGAAACTGAAAAAACGTTATCGTCGAACGTTTATTACCTGTACGGTAAAATTTTGTATAAAGAGAGAAATTTTTTTATGGCAAAGCCTAATTTTCAAAGAATTATATATAAAAATCCAGGTTATAAAAAAATTTATAACGTTATATTTTATATGGCAAGAACAGATTTCAACTTAAAAAATTACAGGCGCTCCATAAGGGATTTCGATTTTCTTTTAAGCAAGAGCAAAAAAGGCGGCAGGCTTTACGACAGGTCGCTTATATATTTAACCCTGTCATATGCCTCCTGGGGCAGAACGAAAGAGGCAGGCAGGCTGTATGAAAAAGACAACGTTAAAAGAATTTTAAAAAAAATAATCTACTTAAGGGAAAGAAATAATTATTTTAAATTAGTCTATTTGAATTATCTGATAAATCATAAAGACGATTTATCCGGCGCCCTTCTTATTTTAAATAACAAAAATTTATTCAGACCCAAAAAGAAAGACCTGTGTTATAAAGCATATTATGAAGGACTTATCGCTTATAAAGTAAAAAAATATTCCGTTGCGAGAAGCTATTTCGTAAGGTCTTCGAAGTATTGTTCAGGATATTATTACAAAAGCGGACTAGTATATTACGGTATGACACAGATTGAGCAAAAAAATCCAGCCGGCATCAAATATATAAGACGCGGCGCTTCGGAAATAGGCTACCCCGAAATTAAACTTAAGTCGTTAAAATTTATAGCCGGTTATTACCGTAAAGAAAACAACCAGGGTAAAGAATTAAAATACCTAAAGAGAATCCTTTTCGATTTTTATTATACGCCCGAAAAGGAAAAAATAAAGACCGAAAAAAAAGCCTCCGGATTAACTTATAAGATTATTAAAAATGAGTATAAAAATAACCGTTTTGCGAATGTTTTTAAATCCTTAAACAGTATAGAATTCTTAATTTCATCAAAATATGTCAACCCGAAAACTTATCTTTATCTTTCTAAGATAAAACTTAAAGAAAAAGACGAAAAAGCCGCCTTAATTTATGCGGAAAAATATAACGATTTAAGCAAAAGTCCGGCCTCTAAATACTTTCTTGCCGCTATTTATTTTAAACCGGCGGATTACAATCAATCGTTTTCGTTAATAAAGGATATTAATTTAAAAAATATAAAAAATCTTAAATTAAGAAATAAAATTATAAATTTAAAACTGAAACTGTATAAAAAATTAAATTATAATAATGATTATATTAATTTACTAAAAACGAGCGTCAATTTGCTTCCGCCCGAAGACAAAATTAAAAATCTTTATTACTTAGGACGGGAAAAATTTGGCAAAAATGATCTAAAAGCGGCCGGTATGTATTTTAATGAGGTAACCAAAAACGGCTATGCCGAAGAAAAAAACAATAAAAATATCTTATATGGGACTTATTATTATCTCGGATTGATAAGCTATTCCTATAAAAATTACAGGTTGTCGCTCGAATATTTTAAGAAAAGCTACGATATAGACCCGTTAGGAACGCACTTCCAATACGAACTGTCGCAGATAGCTTATATTTATATAAAATATTTAAAAAATAAGGAGCTTGCATTGAAATATTATGCTATGCTCGAAAAAAACGCCTCTTCCGCCACTTATAAAAGTCTTGCCTCCTCAATGATTTCCGCAATAAATATACAGAAATAAGAATAAAAGCAAAAATGGCAATCTTGCCTTAGAACCATAATGTAAAACTGGCGAAGAAACCATTATTTCAGATTTAATATAAAAGGATTGACGTATTTCGTATAAATAAAGGCGGAGTTGCGGTCCATATTTTTTAACTCGTCCGGGGAAATTAAGGGGTATAAACCCGAGGCAACAGGGGTTTCGTTGAAATCTGAAGCAATAGACAAAGACGCAAGAGCCGGGTTAATATGCTTTTTTACGGATTCTTTGTGGAACACGTACCGCTCGCCCGACATTTCTGAGTAATATTTGCAGGTTTCCCATCCTGCATGTCCCATAACTATATGAGTTCCGATATTCGAAGTTATTAAAGAGATATCGCCGTAGCTCTCTTTCAAAAAGGCTATGTCCTGAATAGTCAAACACACTCCGGTATTAGTTTTTCTCAGGTTTGCAAGTTCGGTATCGAAGTCGTTCAGCGTTAAAACCGGAAATTCATCGAGGTAAATAAAAAAACTGCGGCTGTTAACGGCAAATGAACCGGAATTATTATCCTCATACGAAAGACTTTCCGCTTTTCCTTTTCCTTCCGTATCTTCCGAAACCGAATTTACTCCCTTTAATGTTTTCCTCCTGTTTTCATATATTCCGTCTATAAAAATTTGCGTAATAAGAGATATAAGCCTGTCCCCGCCGGAATTTATCTTTTCTTTGGGAATACCGGCTATAAAAAGCATATCTTGGATAAAAAAGTCTTCAAGGAAAAAGCATTCCCCGTCTTCCTTGTATTTGAATCGGCTTCCGACTTTCGGATCGTTTAAAAAGCCTAAATTATTCAGTATATCCGTAACTACCTTTGCCCGTTCATAGAGAGGAAGTTCTAAAAAGTTATTAAATAAATTTTTTATATTTTTACTGTTTTTGCCGTTAAATTTTACGATTTCGCCTTCTATAAACTTAACTCCTCTTTCAAAAAAAGACTTTACGGTAAACAGGTCGAAATATTTTGCCCCATATCTGTATTTTAAATATAAAAGACAGGCGTAAAAAAGGTCGGAAGACCTTTTTGAATAGTATTTATGGGCGTGGACGTCCCCGCCTTTTATCTCATTTTTGTCTAAATGAAAAAGCATAGAAGAAAGAGCAAAAAGCTTTTCATCGGATAAGGGATTTTTGTCTTTACCTATAAGAGGGTTAAAATGGATCTTTTTCCGTCCTGTCTGTTCCTGTCGTCC
>JAKASB010000047.1:9966-11384 GCA_021828255.1 bacterium
GTCTGTTCCTGTCGTCCTTGCCGTTTCTGCCGTTCTTCAGATTCTAAACCGCGGGCGTCATCGCCTTCATAGTCAAAAGGGTCAAAATAAACAACATTCTTACCTGCCTTAATCCAGTCGTTTTTAACCGATTCGTATAGATAAGGGCCGTCTATGTCTATTGCAAAAACGCTTGCGCCGGAATATACGGCGTCGGCGGCAATACCCGGAACTATATAGCGGGAAGTTTTTCCTCCACCGGTAGGCGAAACTATAAGCGTGTGTTCGTATCTCTTTTTTTCGTCTAATCCTATTAAAACGTCGGGATATTTTTTGTTGCCGGCTCCTTTTAAGATACCCATTGCGAAAGACTTATCCTTCTTGAAAACCACAGCTGAATTTTTATCCGAAAATTTAAAACCGCCCGGCATGCCTATAGGCGGATTAACAGGCGCACTAAAATCTTTCCGGTTTTTAATTCTGCTTATTTTGTTTCCTGCAAAAATTAATATAAAAAATAAAATAATCCATAGCACAAGGTATTCCGCAGATATAGCAAATGGACCACGGAACTCCGCAAAAAACGGCGCGGCTGTATTTAACGACAATATGATAATTACGGCAAGAATAAGCGACACCATGGATGCCGCAAGAAAATAATAAAAGTTTTTGGGATATGAACCGGCTCTGCCTGAGTCCGAAGTTTTGGAATTGCCGACGGAACAGACGAAATTTGAAACAATTTCGCCGTAAGAGGCAAAACGACCTGCGGCGGCGGGATGACGGTTTTTATTTTTATCAAAAAACATATAAATAATAATAAATTAATTTTTAAATGCCGCTTTTATATGCCTGTATAAATATATAATTATCAACGCAACTACGACTAATATTAAAATAATTCCGAATTTTCGAAAATACGGAAGGAAGATGTTTATATTCCGCCCGATGGCTAAGCCCAGATATGCGACCGCCGTATTGTAAATTAAAGATCCTATAATTATATAAATGCTGAATTTTTTATAATCCATAAGTGATGCGCCTGGCGGAAAACCTATGTATGTTTTTATAACCGGCAGGCATACGCCTATAAATACGGCAATACCGCCGTATTTTTTAAACCAGTCTTCCGCTTTACCAAGGTCTTTTTTGCTGATAAGAAAATATTTTCCGTATTTTTCTATCAGCCGTCTTCCCCCTTTTTTTCCGATATAATAAAGCAGTGACGAACCTACAAGAGTTCCGAGCGTTGCGCTTAAAACCACGAAATAAAAGTTTATTTTACCTTCCCCGGATAAAAAACCGGAAAACCCCAAAACGACCTCAGAAGAAATAGGAAGAGCACATGACTCCAGAATCATTAAAAAAATAATACTAGGGTATAACAGTCCCATAGAAAGCGCCCACGAAAGAAATATGCCTATATAGCCTTTATTTAA
>JAKASB010000048.1 GCA_021828255.1 bacterium
ACATATTTTTCGCACCCAAATCCCGATTTAGAAACTATTTAATAAATCCCAATATCTAATCATTGCGAGGATCAGTCATTGCGAGCGCAGCGAAGCAATCTAAAACAAGATTGCTTCGCTGCGCTCGCAATGACATTATTAAGTAATTCAGGTAATTCATATATATAAAATCCTAAATCGGGATTTGGGTTGCATATTTTATATCACATCGACATCAAGATACGAATATTTTTCAAAGCCCGTTCCGGCAGGTATCAACCTTCCCATAATAACATTCTCTTTCAAGCCTTTTAAATTATCGATTTTACAATGAATAGCGGCTTCCGTTAAAACTTTTGTAGTCTCCTGGAAAGATGCCGCAGAGATAAAACTTTCCGTACTCAGCGATGCCTTTGTTATACCCATTAATTCAGGCTCTGCAATAGCAGGAGTACCACCCTCTCCGATTACCCTCTCGTTTTCCGCATCAAACATGTTTTTATCGATAACTTCGTCTTCAAGGAACCTCGAATCGCCGGAGTGTTTAATCCTAACGTTTTTAAGCATTTGCTTGACAATAACTTCTATGTGCTTGTCATTGATTTTAACGCCTTGAAGCCTGTAAACTTCCTGAATTTCATCAACTAAGAACTTTGCAAGCTCTTTTTCTCCAAGAACTTTCAGTATATCATGAGGATTAGGGGATCCGTCCATCAGCGGTTCTCCCGCATTTACGTAATCTCCTTCGTGAACGCTGACGAGTTTTCCTTTAGGAATAAGATATTCCCTCGGCTCCCCGTGAGGAGGCGTTATAATGACACGCCTTTTCCCCTTAAAATCGCGTCCAAAAGATACTTTCCCGCTTATCTCCGTAATAACCGCCCATTCCTTGGGCTTTCTTGCTTCAAAAAGTTCCACAACCTTCGGCAGACCGCCTGTGATATCTTTAGTTTTTGTGGTTTCTCTTGGAATCCTTGCTATTATATCCCCGGCAAAAACTTCGTCTCCTTCCTGAACGGACAAATGAGCTCCTATAGGCATTAAATATGATTTTTCCTGATGCGGCGATTTAATTACTATCTTCGGTCTTAAGGTCTGGTCTCTCGACTCGATAATTACCTTTCTAGATAATCCCGTAGTTTCGTCAACCTGCTCCTGCATTGTTTCATTTTCCCTGATATCGTCGTATTTAATTTTACCGGATATATCTGAAATTATAGGATTAATATATGAATCCCAATCCGCTAAGAGCGTATTCTTCTTAACAGCAGAGTCAGGTTCAACTTTAATTTTTGAGCCGTAGGTTAGTTGAATTTTTTCCAATTCCCTTCCTAAATCATCTGCTATAATTATAGAGCCGTTTTTATTCATTACGACATATTCTTTATCTCTATTTTTAATAACGTTAAGATTTTGAAACTTAACGATGCCGTCGTATTTATTTTCTATGCTTGTCTGCTCGGTTCTTCTTGATGCGGTACCTCCGACATGGAATGTTCTCATTGTGAGCTGTGTCCCCGGTTCTCCTATAGACTGTGCTGCCATAACGCCTATAGCTTCCCCTATATTAACTAAATGACCCCGAGCTAGATCTCTTCCGTAACACTTTACGCAAACTCCTGTTTTAGCTTTGCAAGTTAATACCGACCTTATTTTAACACTCTCAATATGGGCGTTCTCAATTTTGCTTAAATGGGATTCCTGAATTTCTTCATTGGCTTTAACGATTAGTTCGCCGGAAAAAGGATCGATAATATCCTCCAAAGCAACTCTTCCCAGTATTCTTTCCTCGATAGGCTCTATTGTTTCTCCGCTTTCAACTAATGTGGAAACAACTATGCCGTCCATAGTACCGCAATCCTGTTCCGTTATAATATTATCCTGGGAAACATCTACTAATCTTCTTGTTAAATAGCCTGAATTAGCCGTTTTTAGGGCGGTATCCGCCAATCCTTTTCTTGCTCCATGAGTAGATATAAAATATTGCAAAACGGTTAAACCTTCCCTGAAATTTGCGGTTATCGGCGTTTCGATAATTTCACCAGACGGCTTAGCCATCAATCCTCTCATGCCGGCAAGCTGTCTGATTTGTGTCTCGGAGCCTCTAGAACCGGAATCTGCCATGATAAAAATTGAATTAAAACTTTTCCCATGCATTTTTTTATTTTTATCTATGTTTACATATTCCTGGGTTCCCAATTTATTCATCATAACTCCGCCTATCTCATCGGTAGCGTTAGCCCATGTATCTACGACTTTATTGTATCTCTCCCCATTTGTTATTAAACCTTCTTTATAGCTGTTTTCAATCTCTTCAACCGTTTTTGTCGCAACTTTAATAATCTTATTTTTTTCTACGGGAACCTCCATGTCGCTTATACATATCGATATACCTGATTTAGTAGAATATTCATAGCCTATAGATTTTAATTTATCGGCAAGAATAACAGTCTTTTTCGGACCGCATACCCTGAAAGCATAATCTATTAAATTTGTAATCTCCTTTTTAGACATTACCGTATTTATTAAATCAAAGGGGATTTCATGAGGAATTATCTCATAAAGTATAACCCTGCCTACCGTGGTCGTTTCGATTTTATTATTAATTCTGACCTTTATGCGGGCATGCAGACTGGCATGTCTGTTATCATAAGCAAACTTAACTTCATCAGGATCAGAAAAAATTTTATCCTCTCCTTTCACATAAGGCATTTCACGGGTCATATAATATAAACCTAAAACTATATCCTGAGACGGAACGATAATAGGCTTGCCGCTTGCAGGCGACAGTATATTATTGGTAGCCATCATAAGCACTCTTGCTTCTACCTGCGCCTCTATCGAAAGCGGAACATGCACCGCCATCTGGTCTCCGTCGAAATCTGCGTTAAATGCGGCACACACAAGAGGATGCAGATGAATTGCCTTCCCTTCTACCAGTATGGGTTCAAATGCCTGAATTCCAAGTCTATGCAAAGTAGGCGCCCTATTTAACATTACAGGATGTTCTTTAATAACCTCTTCCAGTACGTCAAAAACTTCGGGTGCTTCTTTATCTACCAGCTTTTTTGTAGTTTTAAGAGTATCGGTAACTCTTTTTTGCAATAACTTATTGAATATAAACGGCTTAAAAAGTTCTATAGCCATTTTTTTCGGCAGACCGCATTGATGAAGTTTCAATTCCGGACCGACCACTATAACCGATCTTCCTGAATAATCAACTCTTTTACCAAGAAGATTAAGCCTGAATCTACCTGCCTTACCTTTTAACATATCGCTTAGAGATTTAAGCGGTCTTCTGTTCGACCCCGTTATTACGCGGCCGCGCCTTCCGTTATCAAAAAGCGCATCTACGGCTTCCTGAAGCATTCTTTTTTCATTTTTAATAATAATTTCCGGTGCAGAAAGATCCATTAACTTCTTTAATCTATTGTTTCTATTTATAACTCTTCTATACAAATCATTCAGATCGGAGCTTGCGAACCTTCCGCCTTCGAGAGGGACTAACGGACGCAGATCAGGCGGAATTACAGGAATAACGTCTAAAATCATCCACTCCGGCTTATTCCCCGATATCCTGAATGCTTCAATTAATTTCAGCTGTTTTGCCAGTTTTTTCTTTTTAATTCCATTAGGCAAGCCGACTATTTCTTCTTTAAGACTTTTAGATAAAGATTCCAGGTCTATGCCTTTAAGTAATTCTTTTAATGCTTCTGCGCCGATACGCGCCTTAAAACTATAACCTTCTTTTTGAATTTTCTGATAATTTTCTTCGCTTATTAAGTCCTTATACTTTAATCCTATTTTTGATGCATCTCCGGGTTCAAGAACCACATAAGCTTCAAAATAAAGAATTCTTTCTATGTCTTTAAGGGTCATATCGAGAATACTTCCAATTCTCGACGGAAGGCTTTTAAAAAACCATATATGCGCCACCGGAGAAGCAAGTTCTATGTGTCCAAGCCTTTCTCTTCTTACCCTGGACGAAATAACCTCCACGCCGCATTTTTCGCATACTATGCCGCGGTGTTTCATTCTTTTATATTTTCCGCAGTTGCATTCGTAATCTTTAATGGGGCCAAAAATCCTCGCACAAAAAAGTCCGTCTCTTTCCGGTTTTAATGTCCTGTAGTTAATTGTCTCGGGCTTCTTAACTTCACCGTGAGACCATTTTTTTATGGCTTCCGGTGATGCTATCCCAAGTTTTATCGAATTAAAACTTAACGGATCTTTAATTCCTTCGCGGTCGTTCAGAAAGAAATCACCTTTTTTGGCGCCGTAAAACAATTTTTTAAGGTCTAATTCTTTTTCTCCGGCGGTATTTATCTCTTCCTCATCTTCGGAAATATCGTCTAAACTAACCGTAAGCATATTATCACCGTCTTTATTATTATATTCTTCTAAATTTTCATCAAACGACATTTTCTCCCTCCTTTAAAAGCTCAACGTTAAGGCAAAGGCTTTGTAATTCTTTAATAAGAACATTAAAGGATTCGGGTAGTCCGACTCTAAATGAGGTATCGCCTTTTACGATTGCTTCATACATTCTTGTTCTTCCGACCGAATCGTCGGACTTGACGGTAAGAAACTCTTGAAGGGTATGCGCCGCGCCATATGCTTCCATTGCCCATACCTCCATTTCTCCAAGCCTCTGTCCCCCAAACTGCGCTTTTCCGCCCAAAGGCTGTTGGGTGACCAAGGAATACGGACCTGTCGATCTTGCATGTATTTTATCATCGACTAAATGATGCAGTTTCAGCATATACATAATTCCAACGGTAACTTTTCTGTCGAATGCTTCTCCCGTCCTTCCGTCAAATAGCATAACCTGCCCGCTTTCCTCTACGTCTGATAATTTAAGGTAATTTTTTATATCATTTTCTTTTGCGCCGTCGAAAACCGGGGTCGCCATATAAACGCCTTTCTTATATTTTTTAGCAAATTTTATAATTTCATCTTCGTTTAATCCTTTAATAAAATGAACCATGGTATGATCGCTGAATACTTCAAGTAATTTACGCCTTACAGCCTCGGGACCAAAATTATCTTCTATGATTTTATTTATCTTAATGCCAAGATTATGCGCCGCCCAGCCTAAATGCACCTCAAGTATCTGACCAACGTTCATTCTTGAAGGAACACCCAATGGGTTCAATACCATGTCCACTATTTTTCCATCTTTCATAAACGGCATATCGTTAACCGGCAGTATTCTAGAAACAACGCCTTTATTTCCATGTCTTCCAGCCATTTTATCGCCGACGGACAGCCTTCTTTTAATAGCAATGTAAACTTTTATAGTCTTAAGAACGCCCGGGGGTAATTCATCGCCTCTTTGTATCTTTTCTATTTTATCTTCATAATACGACCTTAATAAATCGGCATCTTCCATCAATTCATCGTCTATTTTTTTCAACTTATCATACAGGCTTTTTGTATTTCCTTCAAATTCTATATTAAATATATCGTCTTTAGATAATTTTGAAACTATATTTTCGTTAAATACATCACCCTTTTTAATATATATAGGCTTATGGCCTGAAGATAACGTTACATTAACCCCGCATTTTTTATTGATTATCAGATGCCTCATCTTATGGAGAGCGCTATTTAAAATAGACTGCTGCTTTTCTTCTAATTCTCTTACAAAATTGGCAACTTCGCTATCCTCGATTTCTTTTTCTCTAAAATCTTTTTCAATTCCTTTCCTCGAAAAGATTCTTATATCCACGACGACGCCTGAAACTCCCGGCGGCACCCTTAAAGACGTATCCTTAACTTCCTTAGCTTTTTCTCCGAAGATCGCCCTCAGAAGTTTTTCTTCGGGGGTAAGAACGGTTTCGCCTTTAGGCGTAACTTTCCCGACCAATATATCCTGCGCCCTAACCTCTGCGCCTATTCTGATAATTCCGTTTTCATCAAGATTTTTTAAAGCATCTTCACTTATATTCGGGATATCGGAAGTTATTTCTTCCTTACCGGATTTTGTTTCTCTGCATGCTACTTCAAATTCCTCAATATGAATAGACGTAAAGGCATCATCGTGTAATAATTTCTCGCTTACCAATATAGAATCTTCAAAATTATAACCGTTCCATGGCATAAAGGCTACAAGAACATTATGTCCAAGAGCTAATTCGCCGTCTTTGGTAGAAGTTCCATCCGCAATGATTTGACCCGAAACAACTTTTTCTCTAACCTTGACTAAAGGTCTTTGGTTTAAACACGTATTTTGATTTGATCTTTGAAATTTGACTAGGTCATACTCATAATTAATGCCGCTACCGTCATTTGACTCATCCGCATCCGAGGTTATGATAATTTTTGTGGAATCGACATAACTTACGATACCGGTTTGATTTGCCGTAATACAAACACCGGAATCTTTAGCCACGATTCTTTCTATTCCAGTTCCTATAAGAGGTGGATCAGGCATCAATAAGGGCACCGCTTGTCTTTGCATATTTGACCCCATAAGAGCGCGGTTAGCATCATCGTTTTCCAAAAAAGGAATTAAAGATGTCGCAACGGATACAAGTTGCATCGGAGAAACGTCTATGTAATCAACTTCGTTCGGATAAACCATTACGGTTTCTCCGCTTCTCCTGACTGGAATCAATTCGTGCTTAAGATAGCCGTTTTTATCTATTTCCGCATTAGCCTGCGCTATTACGTATTTTTCTTCTTCCATAGCCGTTAAAAAATCGACTTCGTCCGTCACTTCGGCGCCGTTTTCCGTTACTTTTACTTTTCTGTAAGGCGTCTCGATGAAACCGTATTCATTAACTCTTGCATAAGAAGAAAGCGAAGCAATAAGACCTATGTTAGGTCCTTCGGGGGTTTCTATCGGACATATTCTTCCGTAGTGTGTAGGATGAACGTCTCTAACTTCAAACCCTGCCCTTTCACGGGTAAGACCGCCTGGTCCCAAGGCAGAAAGCCTCCTTTTATGCGTAACTTCCGAAAGAGGATTGGTTTGATCCATAAACTGGGATAACTGGCTTCTTCCGAAAAATTCTTTCATTAACGAATTTACCGGTTTAGGATTGATTAAATCATTAGGCATAAGCGAGTCAAGTTTTTGAGCCGTCATTCTTTCTTTTATAGCTCTTTCCATTCTTACGAGTCCTATTCTAAATTGATTTTCCAGAAGTTCTCCCACAGATTTTACTCTCCTGTTGCCGAGATGGTCTATATCGTCTATTGAACCTCTGCCGTCCTTTAGTTCCATTAAATATTTTAGAACGTTCAAAATATCGTCAGGAGACAAGACTCTATCGTTTAAACTTTTGCTGAGATTTAATTTATTATTGATTTTTAATCTTCCTACTTCCGAAAGATCATATCTTTCCGGATTAAAAAACATATTTTCAAAATAAGCCGTAGCCGAAGAAAGATTCGGCGGCTCACCAGGTCTCATCCTTTTATAGATGTCTATAATAGCCTCTTCTTTTGTATTAACCTTATCCGTCAAAATTGTTTCAAGAACCGAAGAAGAAACATTTATATTATCTATAAAATAAACTTTAAATTCGTTCGCGCCAATACTGCTAAACGATTCTAACAGTGCTTGATTAACCGGCTGTACCGACTTTGCAATAGTTTCCTTACCATTAATTACACTTTCGGCAAGATATTTACCGATAATGTCCGACTCGTCGCACGGCAAAAATTCAATACCTGCTTCTTCAAGTTTATTTATAAGATGCTTTGTGATCCTTCTATTTTTTTTGATTAAGACTTCACCTGTTTTTGGATTGACAATATCTTCATATGCCCTTGTAAACACAAGGAAATCTTTAGGCATTTTCCTAAAATATTTTCCGCCCTCTATTCTAAATGTTTCCATCTGATAAAAACTTCCGAGAATATCTTCTTTAGAATACCCTACCGCTTTAAGCAATATTGTAGCGGGAAATTTTCTCTTCCTGTCGATCCTTACAAAAATCATGTCCCTCTGATCAAATTCAAAATCCAGCCATGAACCTCTATACGGTATAATTCTTGCAGTATAAAAAGGCTTACCCTGGGCATGACTCCTTATTTTGTCACTATCGTAAAAAACTCCGGGAGATCTTTGCAATTGACTCACAATGACCCTTTCGATCCCGTTTATAACAAAAGAACCGTTATAAGTCATTAAGGGAATTTCGCCAAAATATATCTCCTGTTCTTTAATATCTTTAATATCCCTTTGGGCGTTATTATCGTCAGGATTAATATTAGGCTCGAACGTTACAAGGTCGAAGAGAACCTTGAGGGAAGCGCCGTATGTAAGTCCTTTCTGCTTACATTCGAATATGCTGTATTTTGGCTCTCCGATAGTATAACCTTTAAATTCTAAAGAAAAATTTTTATTCAATCCTTCTATCGGAAAGACCGATTTAAATACGCCCTCAAGCCCATTATTCAACCTTTTATCCTGAAGTAAATCTTTTTGTAAAAATCTCTCGTATGATTTTCTCTGAACTTCAAGAAGGTTAGGGTTATCTATTACCTTCTTGATTTTAGAGAAATTTTTCCTTAAAATTATAGGGTTATTACTTTCTATATTTAATTCCGATTTTGTTTTTGACATTTCAATTTAAACTCCCGTTTTTCTAACTTAAATACAATTATATTTTAATTTATTTAACTTCAACGGTAGCGCCGACTTCTTCAAGCTTTGCTTTCATTTTTTGCGCATCTTCTTTATTAACGCCTGTTTTTACAGGTTTAGGAGCTCCGTCGACTAAATCTTTAGCTTCTTTTAATCCTAAGCTCGTAAGTTCTCTCACTACTTTAATAACCTGAATTTTATTTGAACCTGCATTTGCAAGAATAACATCGAATTCAGTCTTTTCTTCAGCTTGAGCAGGCGCGGCTGCGGCGTTTGCTCCTCCGCCTGATGCGGGAGCCGCCATTGCAAACTGATCTGCCTTAATGCCGAATTTTTCTTCAATTGCTTTAATTAATTCGTTTAATTCTATTATAGAAACATTTTCTATGTAACTTAAAACATCTTCCTTTGTTATAGCCATTATTTTTCCTCCGACAATTATTAATATTAAAATAAAAGTTAAAAATTATTTGATTAATTTAAGGTTTGTCCTATGCGGCAGATTTCACAGCTTCCACAGCCTGAAGCGTTCCGATTAATTTTATGACAGGCGACCTCAAAGTGAAAATTAAGCGGATTTCAGGCGATTTGATAACGGACATAAATCTTGCGATTAAAACATCCTTAGAAGGCAATGTAGCAAGCGTGATAATTGCGCTTTTATCAAGAACCGTTTGATAATAACCTGCCTTAATATCAATGTTGTCCGGGTTTTCCTGCGCAAACTCAGACAGCACTTTTGAACCGGCAAGCGGCTCGTTCGTAAATACTAAAAAATTAGGTCCGTCTAAAAATGCCGAAAGAGATTCGGCATGGGTCTGTTTAAAGGCAATCTTACTCAGCGTATTTTTAAATACTTTAAGTAATGCACCCGTACCGCGCATTTGCCTTCTTAAAAGACTGAATTTTTCCACGGTTAATCCTTGATAGCTGCTTATAAAAACAGCCTGATTGGTTTCAAGGCTATGTTTCAAAGATTCAATCTCTTGATTCTTCCTATCTTTTTTCAATTTTCTTCTCCCCTCCTTTCTTTTAAATTTTTTTCAATACGTCAACAAAGCAAAACAAGAGCAATTTAAAAGAAAATCAGGATAATAAAGCTCTTTTGTCTGGGCGGGATTTATAAACCTGCCGTCATTGACGTTATTAAATTTTATTTATTATTTTTATAATTTTTATATCAAATTATTTCTTAGTTTAAGAGTATCTATGCTTACACCAAAGCCCATAGTAGAAGATAAAGAAACTTTTTTGACATATATTCCCTTACTTGAAGCCGGTTTCAATCTGTTTACTACTTCAAAGAGCGCTATAAAATTTTCTTTAAGCTTAGGCGGACTGAAGGAAATCTTACCGATAGAAGCCTGCAAAATTCCGTTTTTCTCTGCTTTAAATTCTATTTTACCTTCTTTAAGCTCTTTTACTATTTTGCCTACATCAAAAGTAACCGTGCCTACTTTAGGGTTCGGCATTAAGCCTCTCGGTCCCAATATTTTGCCGAGCTTGCCTACACTTGCCATAATATCCGGCGTTGCGACGACTCTGTTGAAATCCATAAATCCCTGCTGTACTTTTGCTATCATATCTTCCTGTCCTACATAATCGGCTCCGGCGGCAAGAGCTTCGCGTTCTTTTTCTCCTTTCGCAAAAACAAGAACCTTAACCGCTTTACCAGTTCCATGGGGCAGTAAAACCGACCCTCTAACCTGTTGGTCGTTTTTTTTAACATCGATTCCGAGATTTATAGCAACATCAACGGATTCGTCGAATTTAACATGATGGGAATCAACGACGATATTAAATGCATCGTCCAATGTAAAATACTTATTTTCAATCTCAGCCTTTTTCAATGCATCGATATATTTTTTTCCTCTTTTCTTCATATTAGTATCGTCTCCTTTAGTATTTAACCTACAATATCTATACCCATGCTTCTCGCGGTTCCCTCAATAATTTTCATTGCCGGAACGATTTCGTTTGCATTAAGGTCGGGTATTTTAATTTTTGCAATATCCATTATTTTCGCTTTAGTTAAAACGGCAACTTTGTTTTTATTTGGTTCTTTGGAACCCTTTTCGATTCCTGCGGACTGTTTAAGTAAAACTGAAGCAGGCGGGGTTTTTAAAATAAAATCGAACGACCTGTCGGCATAAACCGTAAGCACAACCGGTGTTACCATTCCTTCCTGAGATTTTGTTCTTTCGTTAAATTGCTTGCAAAACTCCATTATATTTACGCCGTGTTGACCGAGCGCAGGACCTACCGGCGGAGCTGGGTTAGCTTTGCCGCCTACAATTTGTAATTTTACCATAGCCTGAATTTTCTT
>JAKASB010000049.1 GCA_021828255.1 bacterium
AAATTAAATTATTATTAGGATTATAAATTATATTATATCCGGTAGGCAGGCTAAGAGTATTGCTTAATGTAATATTATTTAAATCAAGACTATTTCCCATCGAAACCTTAACCTCGTCTATATCTATGTTCTCTAAATTCAACTCATAATTAGGCTGAATTACCCTATTATCCGTCAAGTGGTTGTTTAAATACATATCCAATGTTACAGCCGTCGGCGCATTCATAGTCTGGGCATATAGTGAATTTGCGGGATAAGATACAGTTTGTATCCCCTGTGCCAATAAATTATACGGAATTTCTACATTTTTTGAACTCATATCACTTGCCCTTTGCTAAGAAAACAATCATTAATATAAGAAAAACTGTTATGAAAAAATAATACATAAAGCTGTTAATATCTATTTCTCTAATGCTCTTGCTTATATTAAATGCCTGCGCATACGCCCCCGTTTTGTTTATGTTCGTCGTAACGGACGGGTTATAGCCCTGGAATGCATAGCTTACGTTATATAAGCTTTGACTGCCTGAAATCTCCTGCGCTATTTGTTGCGTCTGCGAATTTGACATTTTTTATTTTAAATTAGTTAAAATAATATATATTGCAATAACCGAAATTATCGTTAAAGCTAAAAGGCTATAATCCAATAGCTTTGTTCTTGTCCCTAAATTTTCCGTAACGCCTACATTTGCCGTTACGGCGTTTGAGATTGCGTTAGATATTGACGTATTTAAAGTTGGATTAAGCTGTTGGGATAAGCTAACCTGATTTGTTAAATTATTTGTATTATATACGGTAGAACTTGCGCTTGAGCTTGAACCGCCGCCTCCTCCAAATAATCCGCCCATAATTTTTACTCCTATTTTTTATAATGTTTATATATTAAAAAAACGGCAATTAATATTATTATAAGAAAAATGTAAATATAATACTGTGAAAATCCCGCCTGCCCGCTTGAAACGCTTGCAAGTGGAGTATAACTCGTCGGTTGCGATACGGACGGATTAGCCGACGTCGAACCTCCGGTAGAACCGCTTCCGAATCCAAACGAAAATACGGGAGAAGAGCTGTTGTTAAAAGCTCCCGAGTTTGTTTCTTGAACCCCATAAGTTACGTTAGAAGTTGTGCTTGAAGCCGTATTCGATGGACTAAAAGCCGACATTATTTACTCCTATTTAAATATGAAATAATTAATATAGCAATTAAAATAGCAATAATCCACCAAACCCAGCTTGGTATCAAAGTTGGCGGCGCTGAATTAACGGGAGCAGAGACGGTAGCAGTAGTTTGCGGACACTTTGAACATCCCGTGGTTTCCGTTGACGAAAGCGAAGTCGCATATCCTACATTCATAATTTAACCTTAAATATAAAAATTAATATTAATACAAATACCGCTAACATTATTACTATAAAAAATATATTTGAAGAGGGAGCAATGGTAGTCGGCGTTAACATCCCGCCTACTAATCCCTCGGACTGGGGAGGCGTAGTATTAGTTACGGAAAAATTGTAACTGGGAGTTATGGGTTGGTTTGCATTCGTCGAGTTTGAAAGAGACGAGCTATTTAATGTGCTGACGCTTGAACTTGTAGAGCTTGTGCTTCCCATTTTTTCTCTCCCTTAGAATAGGATCGCTAAAAAACTAAAAATAAATACAAGTATTAAAACTTGAAACCAAATGTCAAAATTATTAAATTCTAAAATATAATTATTCATTTTGATTAAACTTTTTAAACAGCATATATAATAAGGCTAAAATTATAACTACTAAGATTATATTCATCTTATTAGTTAAAATATCCATCCACCACTGAGCTTTATTTTCTTTCTCCTCTTCTTTTTCTTTTTCTTTTTCTTTTTTTAGCTCGGATTTACTCTCTTTTTCGGTAAAACCTCCGTTTAGCACTGTAATATTCGGCATTTGAACCCCTTTATATATTTTTTACTACCACGTAGCCTATTAGAATAAATACAAAAATTATAATGAGCAAGAATAACGGGCTTAAGCCGCCAAATCCCGTAGTGGCAAATAATCCTGAGTTTACGGCTGGAGCTAATTGGCTTTGTTGAACCGTAGCCCCGAAAACATTCCCGCCTGCTCCCTGCAACTGCGCATATTGGGGACCGCTTGGGTTAAATACGTTGTGTGCCGTGTACCAATCCTGACCCACCGTTCCGGTTAAAGTCCCGAACCCCTGAAGTTCGGTATTTGCGGCGCCTATCGTGCTTGGAAAGCTTGTAAGCGTTGAACTCATAATTTTACCTCATTACAAAATATAAAATTATTATTATTAAAATAGTTAAAATTATTAAAAAAAATGGGTTAATGCTTGAGCTTGGAGTCAAGACGTCCTTATATCCGGTCGAGTTGTAGGACAATGCCGGATTAAAAACCGCCGAATTCATCGTGGCTTGAGTAGATGCGACTCCTCCCTCAATCCCAGCTATCCCAAGCTCGCCCAAAATTGGTACATAAGAGGCAACGCTTGACATTTTAATCTATTAACCAACCGTACAAGTTTATAGTACATGCAGACGCTAAATCGAGTTTAAAATATGCGCCCGTATTATTGACAGTCGAAACTACGTTATTTATGGTATGCTCTTTATAGCAAAAATCCATCATAACCCTCCCAGTCGTAACAACGTTCGTGGAGCGGTCGGATGGATAATTTTCCATATAAATGGCTTGAAAATCGGCAAAACTTAAATCCTTTAATATCTCGTTATTGCCGTTATAAACCGATATATAATTTATGTTAGCGGGATTTCCGATATGCGTTCCGGAATTCAGGACTTCGAATACCATCGCCCTATAAATTTTATTAGCCGGAAACTCGAACTCCTGATTTGTACCTGAGCTTGCAAATACCTTATTTGCAACTTCAAACTTTGGAAATTTAACCGAGCCTACAACCCCTTCGATTACCTCGTCGTTTACTAAATATGCCGCAATATTCGATAAATTATATACGGGAACGGTAGTCGTAGCGGCGGCAAAGGGCGCAGACAAAGAATTTGGGACTAACTCTAATACAGGTTTTTTTACATATTTAGTGGATGTTAAAAGCAGTGTCGTTAAGCTTGTGAGCACCTCGGGCTGATTATAATGAATCGGAATATCTAACTGCAGAGCATAAGACCCCGCAAGTTCCATATTTGCCACGGTTGGGAGGGTATCGCCGTAGTAACCCTGATTCGGTGTTAAAAACGCGTCGGCAAACTTGAAAATATAAGGCGTCCACTCGAAGGCATTTAAACCGTTTAAAACTAATTTAATGCTTTTAACCAAATCGTACCATCCATAATCGTTGAAAACAACGCCCGCTCCAGCTGTCGTAACGTTTACCGTTGCCGTAAATCTTACGATGCTTCTTTTATAAACTTTATCCTCTTTTAACTGAATAGGAATATTATTTACTCCAGTTAAAGAGTTTAAGGTTTGCGAGGGCGAATAACTTTTACCAAAAATAGCCATTTTAAAATCCTCCTGTTACATAATTCCTGTATTGCACGGGAACTATATTAAATATTAAATAAATTATAACAAAAATTAATATTATTTCATATATTATATTCTTATTCATTTTTTTATGAACTGCTCGCTAAAGTAGCGGACGTAGATGTTATGGGATTTGCAGGAATTATCACGTTTCTTACAAAATCTACCCTAAAAACAACGAACAAAACAATAAGCACTAATAAAATTATTATTAATATATCCTTTATATCAGTTTCCATAATTCCTCCATCTCGTTATATCAAAAATGGCATATTGTATTATTTAACATATATCATATATTAGTTGAAATGTCAAGTAAAGAATAAAAAAATAAAAAATATTGTAAAAATAAAAGAAAAAATACCAAGAATAAAATTATAGCTCAGAAAAGCTATTGAAATTGTAGTGTTTAAAACAATGACCGTAATATCTATGAGCTTAAAATTGTCCTTTAATATAAAACCTAAAATACGATAAAGATAAAATTGCAAGATAATAAATAGCAAGAAAAGCCCTATAAACTCAGCTATATCTTGCATATACCGCCCCTTTTAAGCTTTAAATTAACAAAATAGAACTCATAATCCTTTAAATTCCTAATAGACTCGGTATCCGTATACTTGTAGGTAGAAAATGTGTCTAAATCCTTTTTCAGGTGCGTCTCAAAAATAGCAAGATAATCGGCATTTGCCATGATAATGGCAGGGATGCGGGAGGGTCTTTGGGTTATATAAATCTGGTTTATCTGAAAATGCCGGCTCTCGGTTATTAAAACATTTAGATAATGCGGGATGCTTAGAGCGGTAACATATACCTGTATCTCATCTACGACGTATGTAAAATCCTTTAAATTAAGCAAAAGACGGTTTACCCTTTCGAAATAGTCCTGAGAAACTCTTAAAGATATTCTAAACTTAATAACTTCGTTATCCGCTATTTCCGACACTAATTTCTCGAATTTCTTTATAGAGTAGATAATTTCAAAGTCTTTATCAAAGTTTCTCATAGTATCATACACTATTACTCTATTAAGCTGTTTTATGAAATACTCCGTAAAATATGTTTTTCCGGACCCTTTTTTTCCATATACGCACATAATGAAGTTAGACTTCATTTCTAAACTCCTCTTCCAAATCCTTATCTTTGTCTTTTTTAGCCTCTTGCATCTCTTTAAGCTCAATCTGCCTCTTAGAAACTATTATATATACGACATAAGCTAAATATGCGACAGGAGTTAGTTTTGCAAGTTTTTCAAGCCATGGGACTGGAAAAATATATAAAAAGTCTTCGAACGCATCGATAAGGGTTTCTTCTTCTTTTTTGCTAAGCTCCGAAACCCCGAGCCTCATAAAAAAAAGATTTAAAATTAAAAGCGGTATTTTGTCTAAAATCTTAAATAAATTAACCTTTTGTTGCTTTTTCTTGCTATACTTTGACTTTTTTTCCGACTCTTCGGCCCCAGTCTTAGCCTCGAGTAAGGGGGTAAGCTCGACGACATTATTTACGGCCTCTGGCTCTACTTCTGCAGTATTTTCATTTTCTTTGTTATTTTCTTTATTATCCTCTTTATTTTCCGAGTTTTTCTTTTTTCTCATAAAAGCCTCCTTTGCTTCATTTTTTCTTTAAGCTTTGCTTCAAGAAGCTTTCTTTCTTCCTCTGCTTGTAAAACCTTAGTTTCTTCGGCGACCGAATTATTTGGTTTTGTCTCATCAAGTGGTTTATTGACTAATTTATCCGTTAACGCCTTGATTTTCTCGTCCTGAGCTTGGATTCTATCTAATAAAATATCCAATGCGTCTTTTTCCTCTACTGCCTCTTTTGTTTCCGTTTCTTTTGCTTCCGTCTTCACTTTTTACCCCCTTTTAACATTAAATTTAAAAGCATTTGAGCCTGCGGTGGTATGTTTTCCGAAAATACATACTCTTTTTCTATTTCGCATGCCTCTTTTGAGCAATCGATATTAAATATTCTATTGCCCAGTACAAAAACATCCATTGTGTTATCTTTTTTTAAGTTAAACTTCATTATTTCCGTTTTTGTCATAAAAGCCCTCCTTTTGCCGTTCCAGCTTTAGCTATCTTAAAATTATTATTTATAAAACCGTTATAATCGTTTATATCGTTAAATGTCATATTTCTTGCAAAACCTTTAAATTCAAGCTCTCCCAGTTTGCCGGCATTTTTGCAAATTACTTCTTTATCCGTAAAAATACAATCGCAGGCGGTATAATATATGTTATTATAACCTACATTTTGCAAAATATCAAATAAATCGCACCTTAAAAGCGCGGTAATATAAGATGAGATTTGGGGCATAATCGAGCGGCTCCTGTTTAACTCCCTTTTAGCATAAATGCTAAGCTCCGAGTCGAAAACATAATCCATTTCTTTTATTTTTTTATCGTCTTCATCTAATATGTATAAAGCCTCCACATCCCTTTTTTGTCCAAACTTGCCGTATAAAGATACTAAAATCTGCTTTGCAAGAAAATACATGCTCTCGTTATTTTCATACTTTGCCTTAATTTTCATATTATAAAAATGCTTGACGAAGCCTGAAAACATGTCGATTTTGTTAATGAATTCAATGCCCTCTATAATTTCATACTCTCCTCCGATGCTTTTTAGCTTATCAAGCTCGCAGGATACGAAAGCACCGTCAAAATAACCCGACTTAAAGACTAATCTATCAATACCCTTATTTCTTTCCTTAATACATAACAAATCTAAGTTTCCGGGCGGAGAAAATACTTTAGCCCTGTAAAACCCGATTTTTTCGGTATTTCTTTTCGTAACGCGGTAGTACGGTCCTGCGGGCATTAAGTTTGACGCCATAACGGAGGGATAAGCCGAGTTTATGTCGTAAAAAAACCCTTCTTTTAAAAAGGGCTTAAATACCTGAAACCTGCCTCCCTTATAGCTCTCCCTTACTAAATCCTCCATCGTTCCGTCAAGCACTTTGCTATCCTTTTTAAAATTAAAGAAAACATTCTTATAATGCTCCAAGACGCATGATGAAATAGTCATCTTATTTTTCTTCACGGTTATTATTTTAAAGAAGTAGGATAAGCTCTCGTAAAGGGCTTGAATATAGTTTCTGTTGTAAGCCTTATCAATGTCCGTATTATTATTCTTAAATTTTCCGGCAGGCCTGAAAACCTGATGGCGGACATTAAAAGTTTTTGCGGCATATTCTAATTCGGCCGGCAAAATTAGATAAGAATCCGCAAAAGTCCATTTAGACTTTTTGCGTGATACCGTTAAGATTAAATTTTGGGCAATGTTAATGGCCTTAATTTTATAATCTTTATTTAATAAATAATTCCTGTTATAAATGATATGCCTTGCGTCAAATTTGCCGCCGTGATGGGCAAAAAAAATGCTATTTTCAAACCTTTTTGTTAAAAAAAAGTCAAAAAATAGCAAAATATCGTTAAAATAATTAAATTTAAAGCCGTCGTAACCCCCTATGCCTGCAAAAACTGGGTTATTATCGGCTTTTTGGTCGATTTTATAGGTTAAATATTTCATACAAAGCGCATAACTACATATTCTAAAAAAACATTCTTAGAAAAAGAATCCTCGTAACCAACAAAACCCCAAATTCCAGTGCCTGATTTTTCAGGAGTAACATCTATAAAAGTTTTATTAAAGTGGGCTTCAAGCTCGTAAGTATTGCCAAGCTCTATGGCGCCGTAGTGGCGCACGGAGGATTTACCGTTAATTATAAAGTGAAACTCGGTAAAAAGCATGTTAAAGGCGTGCTTTTTTTTAGAATATTTATTGAAAACTTCGAGCATGCGGTTTAATACTATTAATTTATTAACCTCAGTCCACTTTAAATTAAAATCAATAATTACAATATCCTGCTTATGCTTTTCTTTTGCGGTTATATGGACGGTAGCTTTTATTTTTGAATACTTGCGCAAAGAGCTAAGTTTTACAAGCTCTTTTTCTGATATTTTATGCTCATAATGGGTTTTATCGTAAGACTTAAAAGTTTTATAAATATCGTCGATAGCATTCTCATATTTTTTGCCTGAGCGCTGGGTAGCCTTGATTTTGCGGAGATATGCGGAGTCGATATCCAACATCTGCGCTAACTCGGACTGCTTTAAGTATTTTTCGATAAAAGTTATCTTACCGGAAAGAGCTTGCCTCTCCGAGAAAGTGGATTTAAGCATAGGAAAATCCAAATATTTATATTAAATAAAGACTGCTCGAGTGCGATAAAATAATAAAGCAATTACGGATGGCTCGTTGTTTAACTTGAGAATACCATAAAGTATTCGTTAAATCAATAACGGCATTATCATATTGTAAGGCGTCCATATAACTTAAAAAGGTCGTAAACCCAGTAAAACCATTAAAGCCTAAGTTATAAATCATATCGGCAAAAACGGCTTGCACCGTTGGGCATTGCTTAGCAAAATTTATCCTTAAATTTTCGTTCATATTTATTAAATTATATATATTCTTTAATAATCTTTCTAAAATAAAATCAGCTTCCGGAATAGGCATTATTTTATCATAGGGCATAACATAACCCATAGATATAATAGTCTTTAAAGTAAAACCGTAACCTATTGTATCATTTCCAAGCGTATCTTGATAAATTGTTGGACTAAATCCTTCGGCATTTTTTACCAGAGTTTTCGCAATATCCCCTGTATAAGTCCCTTCTTTTATACTTTCTAATTTCATAATGCCTCCCTATAAAAAAAAGGCGGCTTTTATACCGCCTTTCATAGTTAAATTAGTTAAAATGGAGTATCCTCAGAATCCTCTTCGTCCGAAAACTCCTCTTCCGTATACTCTATTTCTTGAGTTTTAGGGTGTTCGAGCTTGTATTGTTCGGCTCTTTCTACAGCAAAGTCGTAAGGAGTCATGCCCTTTTTAATACTTTTTACATATACCTCCTTGCTGGTAAAAAAACGGAGTTTATTTAGGATAAATATCTTATCCTCCGTGTCTATCCTGTCCTTCCTGACGAAAATGACATATACCCCATCCTCATTCTGGTCTGCAACCATTGAGTATTTGATACCCGCCCGCTCAAGGACTTTTAAGAGCTGGAGATTATTAATCTCCTTAATACTTTTTTTCTTTTTTTCGGTTTTTTGTTCTTTTTTCTCTTCTTTCATAATAAAGCCTCCTTAAAATTAATTTATTTTTTTTTATCTTACAGACCACCTATAAAAACAGTCGAGAAATAGCTTCTCGGACGCTCTGGGAGGGAGAGGATCTATATGAATATCGTCATAAATATCGACGCCCTCGATTAAATCCCATTTAAAACAATTACCCATTAAGTGATACTTTTCGGTTGCGAGCATTCTTAAATCGATATTATGGATTAACCGATAATCATCGAAAATTAAAGAATCGGGTAAATACTTTTCGGCTATTAAAGCGTAAAGGGCATTCTCGAACACCCCATAATTATCAAGTAATGCTTTTAAAGGGCTTACGATATCTCCCAAATATGCTTCTGCGCCGTCATGCAAAAGGGCGGCAAGGGATAAATGAACAGGGGACTTAAAGGCGCAATAAACAGAGTGCTGGGCTACGCTGTAAAACTTATCCGTATGCCCGTTGAAACGGGCAAGGTTTGATAATGAATGCGCAATGTCCTCTATTAAAATATCGTCGGGGTTGGGATTAAATAGGTTAAACTTCTTACCGGAAAAAGTCTGAATCCATACATTGTCTCTGTTCATAAAATCTCCTTATCATTTAAAGCCTTAGTTATTTTTTCAATTGTTTCGGGCGACTTTGCCTTTATCTCATCGTGTTCATCTACCCAGAAATTTAAAAGCATTTCAAAAAAAGCGGACTGGGACATTACGGCTCCGCCCCCCTGCAATATTTTAACAACATTTTCTCTATAAACTTTTTGAAAATTATCGTTTAAGGTTTCTGTTACGGAAAAGCTTAAATTCATTTTATATCACCTCCTCTCTTGTTACCTCATCCTCTTCATTAATAACATCCTTTATATGCTTAATAACGCCTAAAAAAGTATGACAACTATCGACGCCTACCCCCGTCGTCAATACTCCCAGAATGAAGCATTAATTCAAGGACATTGTCAGATAATAATGCTAATAATAATAAAGCTTCATGTTTATAACTTGCTTTCATTTTTTTGCCTCCGCCCCGCAGGGCATTAAAGTTAATTTATTTTGTTATCTCTTCGATTTTTACATAAGCGTCCCTTACCTTTTTTAACAATTTGTCGCTACTATCCGATAACATATCGCCATAATTAAAAACAGTATAAACATACGGGAGAGAAGGAGTATTAAAAAAACCATACTTTTTAAAAGAAACAATCTGTTCTTGTGTTAAATTTTTTTTACTAACATAAATTATTTTTACGATTTTTTTTCCATCAGATACTTCCTCTATTCCATACTTTATTTTTTCGTTCTCAAATACATCTAAAATCCGTCTAAAATTATCCATTTTCTCGCCTCCTTTAAAATTTAAAAATTATTTTATTTTCTTTCTTTACTTTAATTATATCATATAAAAATACTTTGTCAAGTAAATAATTAAATATATTTTTATTTTATTTACTTAATAATATATTACAAAAGATAATACAACTTGTCAAGAAAATAACGACAGGGCTTTTTTGATATAACGAGATTTTTTTTACTTTTTACTATTTTACCACGATGATGATGACGAGAGAGAAAAAAAAGGGGGGGGGAAAGTTAGAAG
>JAKASB010000050.1 GCA_021828255.1 bacterium
TTTTTTAACAGGGGGAGTATAGGCGGGGTTATAATAAAATAGTTTAAACTTTTTATATGATAAATAAGCTTAAAGACAATGTAAAATATTATGCAGACTATAATCCAAGTCAAGCATTTCTTAAATAAAAATTATAATTACCTTGACTAAAGAAAATCCATGTTTAAAAAAGAAAAAATTAATAGAAAATTTGACAATTGAATCGGTTTCGTTTTAAAGATTATGTGATACAATTCATTTCAAGTCAATCCTCGTCTCAAAATTGCCACATCTTATTTTTGTCATTAATTTTTAATTAATAAAATTAATAACTTACACATTAGTATTATACAACTTATAGGCATAATTCCCGCAATTGTGCTAAAAAATAAGATACAAAATTAGTTGATTTATTAAAATGTAAATTCTAAAAGCTTAAATATTTTATTTTCCCCTTATCTGAATAGCTAACTCCCGTTAAACCGATTTTTAATATAAACATTCCTTTGATGTTTTCTCCGGCATGAACATAATAGTTTCTTCCATCTATTTTCAGAAGGGCGGTTTTACCGCTTATAAATATTAACGACGGAGGAGAAGGTCTCTTTTTCGAAAATCCTTTAAACTTTAAATTTTTAATAAAATTAGGCAGGGTTCCTCCGCCGCTCTGACCATTATTGGAAGGTTCGCCTACCGCGCCCCGCATAAAAGCTTTCATTCCATTATTATCGGTTTTTGCCGGCACAATAAACAGCCGGTTAAATTTTTTATATTTTTTACCTGGAAGATTAAAAATATCTTTTAAATTATTTTTTGAATAGTGTCCGTTCGCTTTTAAAGCCCGACCAAAAACTTTTTTGCCTTTTACTCTATAATCAGAGATTGCAGGGATTATTTTATTTTTAAATCCGTTTCCAAGCCTGTCTAATATGATAATAAATAAAAAAGATAAAAAAAGAAACAGGGCTATCCATTTTACCGATTTTTTAAAATAATTTATAAATTTTATAGCCATTCTTTATCCTATTTTATTAAAACCGATTAGTTTTCCGTTAATAACGGCATTAATGTTTTTTCCGGATTTTATAGAAATTTTTTTAATCTCTAATGGAAAGGCTTCAAACGTTTTTAATAATGAAAACACAATTCCGATGTTTGAAATATTGTTAATAGCAATTATAATATTTTTAGATTCCGGCAAAGACTTCTTATATAATTCTTTCTTATTATTAATTTTTATTTTTATATCATACCCGTTTTTTCGTAAATAATTTATATAAGATAAAATGGTGAGAAGATAAGTGGAAAATCTATGTTTTCCCGTTTTGAATTCTTTAAGCTTAATTCTTTCCTCGTTTGCCAGCCTAATTTTAAGTATGTTTTCTATGTTCAACTTTTTAGCGTAAGTTTGTTTCAATTTATAATAACTATGAACCAGAGGAACCAATCTTAAAAAAAAGATATAAATTGAAATTAACAGCAATAAAAACAATATAAATAATTTTTTATTCTTAAATTGTTTCATTTTAAATTTCCAAAAAACTTAATAACCGGTTTTCTAAATTTATTTATATCATAAGAAATTTGCAAAAATCTTATAGACCGTAATTTTTTGATAATCAAATTATAATCCTTTGCAAACTTTCTATATCCGCCTTTGTCAACGACGGTTCCTTTAAAAATATAATTATTTTTTAATTTTACTATATTAACATCTCTTATCTTTACGCCTTCCGGAAAAAGCCGCATAAACCTTTTTAAATAAAAAATTAGATTTATATGCGCAAAATGCTTATTAAATAAAATCTTTCTTTCTTTTTCTTGAATCAGCTTCGATGAAATGGAGATTCGTCTGTTTAATAATGCCGTCTTTTGATTTTCGATATGTATTTTATTATTAAAAAATAAAGAGGCGGACTGCATAAAAATTACAGCCGTAATTAAAGCGGCAATATACAAACTAACTAATTTATTTTTCTTAAGCTCTATATTTTTAAATTTTATCTCTAAATTTTCAAAATGAGGAACTGATCTTTTTATATTGTCAAAAAATGCAAAAAAATCTTTTTCGGCAAAATTAACAATAATTGCGCCTATAAATAAAACATTAAAATCTATACTACCGTCGTTTGTAACGATTTTATCTATTTTAATGCCTTTTGAACCAAGTTTTGTTTTTAAAATGTTTAAATTATCGTGCAGCATATCTTCCTTAAAACTTGCTACCGGAAAAAGATTAATTCCATTTAAAACGACCATGATTTTGTAGATATCTTCGGTCTTTTCTATGAACAAAAAAGCTCCTTTTTGTTCGTAAGTTATTGATTTTTCATTTAAAAATAATATGACTAAATAATCGTAAGGAATAACAAAATCTATCCCCTGAAATAATGAGTAATATTTTTTTATATTTAAAGGTAAAGTGTGATATACCCCACATTCATTATAGGCATTACTGATATAAAAATAAGATTCGTTCTTATAATATTTAGCAAGGTATTTATTTAGCCCTGATTTTTTAACGGATTTTACGCTGTTTTTTGGAATAGTAGAAAAATTAATATTTTTAGATATTACCGCTAAAGCTGTCAGAATTTCAAAACTCGCTTGATTTTTAAGATAATCATGGGAAAAAACCGATTTTTCCCCGTCAAAATACTGGTAAATATCATATTCTTCTATATAAATTAAATTTTTATACATGGTTTCTAATTTAATGTATTAGACTGGTTTATGTTTATTAAATCTGGAAGGTAACTTGCCGGTATTTCTATTTCATACCCGGGAGATTCTATGGGAACATAGCTCATTTCCACGTTCCCGTAGGAATAGTGTACTGTTCCCCAAACCTGCGGGAGATAAGGATTTTGAAATGCCCCTCCTATCCAAGAACCGTAAGAATAAGTATCTCCTGCGCTATTGCTATAGGAGTAACTGTAATTGCATTCGGAATTCGGGTTATTGGCATAACTTAATACCGCCGTATTTCCATTTACTGCCTCTACTATAAAATATAGCGACACCATTCCGTCTTCCCATGTTCTCGTATATGTATGACCCCTGCCCGAATTTATATATGCGGTCTCGGTAATATAACAGATTGCTCCGGTTATGTAAAAATTTTCTCCTATATATTGACTGTAAGCTCCCCCTTGATTATTATCTACGACTATCGGGTCTATATAAATTATTTCATTTCCATTTCCATTAATTCCATCAATCATAGCGCTTCCAGGTATATTATGCCTTATCTCGTTATAAAAATCGTAATAATTATTTGATTCCGCGCTTTGTGTAGACGTTATTGTAAGGGCATAGCTTATTTCCTGCGGCGTTCCGTTTTGAACGGAATTATTAACGCTTAGGCATATTTTTGTATCGTTCTTTGCAGTTATGCTCCCATATATGCAATCTGAAGAAGGATTGCCGCTGACAAAGTTAATTCCTAGACCATTAGCGAGGTATCCGGCGGTTTGAAGAGAATCTATGGAGCTAAAAGTATTATTATTATTTACATAGGTACTCTCCGCGTTTATAAGAGTATTGGCAAGCAAAGATACATTATTTGCTCTATTTTCAAATACCATTCCTTTAAGCGCGGGTAAAGACAAAGCCGCCATAATCGAGATAACGACCATAGAGATAATAACGCCTATAAGCGAAAACCCTCTATTTTTTACTAAAATATGCATAAAATTTTCCTCCTATTTATCAAAAAAAGCTTAACAAAGCTGAAAAAAAACTAACAACAGCATGTATTGCTCTATTTATTAAACCGCTTTGATTTCCAGTATTTGCATAACTTATGCCGCCGTTTGCATTCGGGCTTGTAAGCGTCGAGCTAACAGAAGGCTTAGTATTCGGGTTAGATGCAAAAGAAGGCGGATTACGGTTAAGATTAAAAGAAATATCTACCGAACCGTTGTAATATGAAATCTGTCCCATTTTCCCGGTAATGCCTTTGCTTATCTCGCGTACTGCTATATCCGAATAGGCAAAATCTTCCGGCATAAAAACTTCCAGCATCCCGCCTTGCAAGTTTATACAGATATAGATATTTGTTTTGAATAATATTTTCTTCACGCACCCTTCATTATTGAAACTATAAACCGGAATAGGACTTAAATATGCCGGATTGGCCTGTTCAAGGCTTATTATGTCCGCAAACCTTCCCGAGTTCCGAAAATAAGCATGCTCTGCCTTTATTACGAGGTCTGCCGTATTTACTATATTCTGTGCTTCTATGTTATAAATTTGTCCGCTACTCAGGCCGAGGCATGATTTTGAAAACATAGACAAATAGATCAGGACTATTCCTATTAATATAATGTAATATTTCATAATTATTCCGTATTATTCTGTCATATTAACTTTTAATTTTTTTATAGTTTAATTAAACGTAAAGGTTAAATTCCCTTGAAAACTAGAATTATCGGCATTGGCGGCATTTCCGTTAAATAAATCACTCAAGCAAGTCTGTCCACTGCCGATATTAAAAACGGCATTTCCGCTTGCACTAACTCCCGATATAGAATTTTCTAATGAATTGCATATATTTAAAGCCTGTGCATTGGTCATCTGCGGAGCGCTTACGCCTATTATGTACTGATACTGTCCTGGATTGGAATTCGTCGAGATAAAATAACCCTGTATAAAACCTGGATTCGGAGGGGTGACGTTGTTTCCGCTTACCGTCCATGATGCGGGAAGAAGATTATCTTCCTGCATTGCCAGCGGTAGTGTTAATCCGGGAGGAGGATCAATGTTTCCTCCGTTCACTTGCATATACGAATTTACCGCAGATTCTATCTTGATAATGGATTGAACGGTAGCCGTCACATTTGACGAACCGATAAGACCGTTATAAACCATCAGCCCTCCGGCGGACAGTATTCCTACCACTATCATTGCAACTATAATTTCCATTAAAGTAAAACCGTCGTTGCTTTTTTCTAATGTTTTAATCATATCTTGCACCTCCTTAATTTTATTTGTTTTTTTTATTTGTTATTAATTAATCATTTTGATTAATAATTTATTAATAATTTGCCGGTAATCCAACCATTCCTTGAATAAGAGGCAAAAATAACGAAAAAAACATTAAAAACAAAAAAAATACGACTGAAGCTATAGCCAAAAAAAATAACCCTTTTGTAAATAATCCCATATACCGGCTTGATTTTTCCTTAAATTCCTGCGACAGCCTTAAGACCGTTTCAGGCAAAAAACCTCCTATCTCAGCATACCCTATTGATTCTACGACATCGTCAGATAAAAAATTTGCGTTAACTATAGAATCATGCAAAGTAATCCCGTTCATTAAATCCGCATAGACTAATTCAAATTTATTTTTAAAATAGGTCTTGGAGGTATTTTTCCTGAAATAATTAAATACGGCGTTAACCGTAACGCCGGATGAAATCATTAAAGAAAATTGATAAAAGATCCAGTTCAGATAGCCGTAATTTACAATGTTTCTGACTTGCGGAATACTAAGTATAAAAGACACCGTTTTAGTTTTAATTCGGAATAAATCAAGACCGAATGCGATGAAAATAAACGCTACAAAAAATATGCAATATATAAAGATATTTTTTAAATAATTAAATAAGCCCAAAATATATTTCGTGGACGCCGGTATATGTGAAAATTGGCTGAAAAATAAAGCAAAAGTAGGAATTATATAATATAAAAATACTGAAAATGCAATGAACAGTAAAAAAAAGAGGAAAGCCGGATATGCTAATGCCCCTGCTATACTTTTTTTATAAATGTTTTTTATATCGAAATATTCGGATATTTTTAAAAAGATCTGAGGATAATCGCCGGTCGAAGCGGCTAAATCGAACAATGATAGAACAATTTCTTCAAAGTTATTTAAAATAAAGATTTCTTTAAGAGTTTCGCCTCTATCTAACAAAGAAATGCAATCCTTAATAAGTTTAAGCCGGTATTTTGATTTTGACCGTTTATGATTATAATAAAGCCATTTTAACGGATATGATAATTTATTGTTCCCGCTTATGAACGGTTTACGGGACTCTTTATTCATATAGCTTAAAGCTTTACCTACAGAACCGGTAGATTTTGTGAGCTGATAAAACTCCGTAAAAAATATAGAAAGTTCCCTGTCGTTCATTCCCGCATTCCCAATCGGACGCAATAAGTCTAAAAATATATTGGGAATCGCAAAAGACGGCATATAGCCTTCCGTTAAAACCTTCCGGCGCGCATCAGGCAAACTTGCCGCCTTAATATTTTTTATTAAGCTGTTACCTTCCGGCGTATAAAATTTGATTAAATAATTTTTTATCATTTTGATAACCTAACTACTTCGACAGATTAAAATATGTTACAGGGTCTATTTCTCCCTTAATCAATTTATTAAACGATTGAACTTTTAAAGATTCAAAATTAGACAAATTCATTAAAATTTCCTCTAATGACGAAGGATTAGAAAGCAGCATCAAATTCCCATATATTTCTTCTTTGACGGCATCGTTGAATTCTGCAATTTCAATTAGCGGTTTTCTTTTAACGTATCCGACTCCTCCGCAGTTATCACAATTTTTTTCACCCCTTACATATACAGAATCAAAACTTAAAACTTCTTCCGAACTTACAAATCCGCAATATGTGTTAGTCTTTGAGAGCATTCCTACGGTAAATTTTAAATTTTCCGCTAAAGCATATCTATATATAGACGGTAATTTTCCGGACTTAATTCTTTTTTTGCAGTCTGGACAAAGCGGATTATAAAGCCTTTGTGCGGTTACAAATCTTAAAACTGAAAATAATTGGACTAAATCTATATTAAGCGATTTAAATCTGCTAAATATCGAAAGGGACGAATTAGTATGAAGTGTGGAAAGAACGAGATGTCCGGTTTCTGCCGCAATTAATGCATGTTTTGCCGTTATATCGTCCCGTATTTCGCCTATCATCATAATACCGGGTTCGCTTCTTAACATAATGCGGACGGCTTCGGAATAACCGAAATCTTCCGATATATTCATCTGTGTAATGTTAGATTCTTTAAATTCTATTTCTACCGGATCTTCTATTGTTATAATAGAACTTTTTTTCTGAGATAAAAGTTTTAACATTGTGTAAAACGTTGTAGTTTTACCCGAGCCGGTAGGTCCGGTCGAAATAATCAAACCGTGAGGATGAATATAAGATTTCTTTAATAATTCAACTTTATCATCCATAAATCCGATAGATTTAAAATCAAAAACTTTATTGAGTCCATGAATTCTTAAAACAGCTTCAAAAAGCGCTAATTCTTTGTCTAATCTTGAAGAAATGGGCAAAAATGCAACTCTTATATTGACGCGGACGCCTTTATAAAACTTAGAAATAAAAATAAATTTTGCATCCAATCCCTGACCTTTTTTTAGGGTTATCTGGCAATTCCCCGCTATTATATTTATTATTCTCCGGCCTGCTTCTAAACTTAAGATTCTGATGTTTTCCTGACCAATTTCTGTATCCATTACAATCATGTAAAAATTTTCGGACCGCTTAATTCTTAAATTAGGAGAACCTTTTAATAAAGCAACTTCAATTGCTTCATCCAAGATTTCTTTTTCGGAAAATCCGGTTTTGTTTATAAATATTTGATTAAGCGCTTCATAAATTTTTCTTTTTGTTGAGAATCCTATTTTAAATTTTTTTAAATTTTCGTCGAAAGCCATTTTTTCGGAAAGACTTGCGGTAATTTCACTGCAAATTATATAAGGAATATCTTCTTTTCTTATAACTACCGCTGGAATTTCGTAAAGAAAGCTGAAACCGAGCTCTTCGTTTTTTTGTTTATCGATATATAAAGACGTGGTATTTAATTCTTTAAAAAATTCCCTGCCGGAATCGTAAGCAAGATAAGCGGCTACATCTGAATCGGTAATATAACCGCTTTCGATTAAAATTTCGCCTAATCTTTTTTCGCTTATAGACTGAACGAAAAGAGCGTCTTTCAGTTGCATATCCGTCAATTTTCCTTTTGACATCAAATATTCGCCTATCTTCATAAAAAATAAAAACTCACAAAGTTATTTTAGGAGTTAACATAATTAGGAGATCTTCTTTTTGGCTCGAATCGTTTATAGAGTTAAATAAATCTCCTATTAACGGAATTTTGGACAATAGCGGAATTCCGTAATTATTTTTTGTTTTATCAGTCGTCAATATGCCTCCGACAAGTATTGTAGACCCTGATTTCACGTTGACCGTATCCGAAAAACTTTTTGACTCGATTACCGGATTGCTAAAACTGTCGCCGCTAATGGAAAAAGACTGGTAACCTGTAATAGAATTGTCTATTAAGCTTAAAGTGACAGAAACAGAATTGTCTTTAAAATTTATATGGGGAGTAAATGATATAGAAAGACCGGTCTGAACCTGGGATATAACCGGATAAGTTTCTGTCTGCGACAAGCTTAAAGCCATAGTCTGTATGCTTGAAATATACGGAGTTATAGTTCCGGATGAAATCAGCCTCGTCTGTCCGTCCATTAGAACAAGTCTCGGCTGGGATATTACGTTGACCACTCCCTGTGTTGTAAGCGCATTTAAAATTGCACTGCTGTTTCCGAAACCGGTAAATCCGATATATGGCACATTAGATATATTATTTCCGGATGCAAGCTGAGCTGAGGCGGATATAGAGTTTATGCCGAAAGCATTTGATTTGAATGCCTGATTAAATAACAAATTCCAGTTTATGCCAGTTTGAAATCTTTTGTTTAAACTTACGTCTATTACCTCAACTTTTAGGAAAACCTGTTTAGAAAGAAACTTATCGATTCTTTTTATGTAGGCGGAAACTTCGTCAACGTTTGAAACCCTGTCTTTTACCCATATCAATCCGTCTTTAGGGTTAATAAAATATTTCCCTTTTTTTGTGAGTATTTCTTTAATATTTCTTGAAATGATGCCGTAGAGACTATCCGACTCCGAAAGCGTTAAAGAAAGAGAGTCGGAAGAATTAGAAGAAACCGCATTGTTTTCGTTAGTATTGCCGGCAGGATTTATTGAACTTGCGGAGCCTGCCGAAACCGGTTGAGCGCTTCCGGTATTCTGACCATCCGGCATACCCGAGGCATTAGAATTACTTAGATTATTGTTATTGTTCTGACCGTTCATACCAGTCATACCTACCGTGGACGAAAAAGACGACAACAGATCGGAAACCGGAATATGAAACGTTTTTTCTTCTACTGCATAAACATATAACATTCCATTTTTATAGCTATATTTAAAGCCGTTGGAAATTATCAGCCCTTTTAATACCTTATATAGAGAAACGTCTTTATAATATGCTTCGTTTTTTAATTTATCGGGAAATCCCCTGTAAATCACAACGGGAACTCCAATTTCCCGAGATAAAAGCATTAATGCCGATTTAACGCTTCCTTTGCCGGCAAGCGAAACTTTTTGCTTAAAAAAATTGGGGATATGATGCCTTTTAACTCCTTTATGGTTGTATCTATTTTTAAAAATATGATTTAAGCGGCTTATTCTCCTTTTAGCCACCTTTTTATTATTTTTACCAATATTTACAGGTATAATTTCCGGCTTCGGAAGGCTGATGTCATATTTTTTAAGCAAAATCTTTAAATTATTGCTCTTAGCGCTATATGCCGACTTACTGGAAACAAAATTTATATTTAAAAACAGACATTGAACAACAACAAATAATAAAATTAATAAATATTTATTCTTCATATTTTTTTGTTTTTATAATTAAATTAATTTCTAATAATTCAATTATATTTTTTTAATGTTTCGATATTATGAAAGTTTTGTTTCGTTTGCATTAAATTTTTGTTAAATTAATGTTACAAAATAGACTTGTAGGATTATTTTAGGAGTGTTTGCAGATATTTTTATCTTAAAAAATAAATGCGGTTTAATCGAGGAATTAATTCATTTAAGGGTAAAATTGCCTGTTGGATGCCGGATTATGGCCGTCGGACATAAGATTCAATGCATTATTTGCGGCAGATGGCTTACTGTTGGATGCCGGACTATGACCGTCGGACTGTCTGTTTTCGGATTATCAATTTGACAGAAACTTAGATAAATGATACTATTTAATAAAGTAAAATTATTCCTTTATGCGTTCATAGCTCAGCTGGATAGAGCAACAGCCTTCTAAGCTGTGGGTCGCAGGTTCGAATCCTGCTGGACGCACCATTAAAAAC
>JAKASB010000051.1 GCA_021828255.1 bacterium
CCAAGCTTGGGAAGCTTGTACTCTACCAACTGAGCTATGCCCGCATACGCATATAATATCATATAATATAATTTATTTATATCACAAAAATAAAAAATTGCAAAAGTAAAATATATGTAAAAAATATTTTAGATTTCCGACGCTAAAAGATTTGCCGGAACCGGAATAGGCTTAACGTTATAGGCTTCCGAAAAAGATTCAACCATAATTTTAGAAAATCTGTCAAAACTTAAATCGTTCAAACTATACTTAACTCCTGCTTTTTCCATTTCCTGCCGGATACCGGTAATATTATTAAAATATTCTTGATTTTCGGCGAAGTTGCCGTCATTGAACAGCTCGATATGCTCCTTTGGATTATAATCGATATAAATCGACCCGTGCTGTAAAAATGCAGCGCCATTTCTTCTCTGGGAACTGCCGCAAATTTTTCTCCCGCCGAATGTTATCTCGTATGAATGAGCTTTAAGAAAACAATTAAAGTTATTTTTTGCCGTCATATTGTTTTTATCTTGCGTTGAACCTCCATTTACACCGCCGGTATCCGGCTTTAATCCCATTTTTATGAAAAAAAGATATAAAAACTCACCTATTTTTTTATAGGTTTCTATAAGTTTTCCTGCAAAGATACCACTTTTATATGATGCCGTTATAGAATATGTTATTTCGGACTTATGTAATACCGCCCTGCCGCCGGTAGGTCTCGAAACGATATCATATCCCTTGCGCTTTGCTTTTTCAATAATTCTTTTATCTATATCTTTGTCTTTCTGAAAAAATCCCAACGAAAGGGCAGGAGGAGAAAAATAATAAAGCCTTAATGTAGGACGACTCGAAAAATCATCCACAATTTTATATTTATTTAATAAAAATAAATCGGCGGACATATTGAAACTGCCGGAGCCGCTGCCGGAACCGGAAATTATAAGATTAAAACTCATTTAACCGTTGTTTTTTAAGTATTCTTCATATGCGCTCTGGTCCATTAAGTCGTTAAGCTCGTCTTCGTTTGTAAGCTTAATCTTAAGCAGCCATCCCGAGTCGTAAGGTTCTTCGTTTACAAGTTCCGGTTCGTCCTTCAACGAATCGTTGACGCTAACTACATGCCCGCTGACAGGCGCATAAAGTTCCGAAACAGATTTAGCCGATTCTATAGTCCCGAACGATTCATTCTGCTCCAATTCATAACCTGCTTCGGGCAAATCGACGTATATAATGTCTCCAAGCTGATCCTGCGCATAATCGGTTATTCCTATAAGCGCATTATCCCCGTTGGCTTTAGTCCAGATATGTTCGGAATTATACTTTAAGCCTTTTGGAAAATCCATAAATCCCCCTTTATTCTCATTATTCCTATTATTTATCTTTCTTAATTGTTAAAATTTAAATTTATATATTTATATAATACAATACCGATGATGATATATATTTTAATAATATTATTAAAATATTTGCAACATAAAATTTTATAATTTTAAATTTAATTTTATCTTTCTATAAATCTATGGACATAACCTATGTCAATATTGCCTGAAGCATAATCGCTGTCGTTAAGTATCCTTTTAAGAAAAGGAATGTTAGTTTCGATGCCTTCTATTCTGAACTCGTTAAGGGCATTTTTAGCCTTATTTATCGCCCCAAATCTGGTTGTATCGTAAACGATAAGTTTTGCGATTAAAGAATCGTAAAATGGCTGTACATTGTATCCGCAATAAGCAAAATCATCGACTCTGACGTTCAAACCCCCGGGTTTATTATAAAATGTTATTAAACCGGGCGAGGGTTTAAAGTTTATCGGGTTTTCGGCATTGATTCTAAGCTCTATGCTGTGACCCTTAATTTTAACGTCTTCCTGCTTTATTTTAAGCCTGTCGCCGTTTGCAATTCTTATTTGTTCTTTAATAATATCGGTATTGGTCACAAACTCGGTCACCGGATGTTCTACCTGAACTCTGGTATTTACTTCCATAAAATAAAATTCTCCCTTATCGTCCAATAGAAACTCAAAAGTAGCCGCGTTTATATAATCTATCTCTTTAACAACCTTTAGTATTAATTCCCCCATTTTTTTTCTTGCGGAAGATTTAACGGAAATAGAAGGCGCTTCTTCGATTATTTTCTGATGTCTTCTTTGAATAGAGCAGTCTCTTTCTCCAAGACAAACTGCATTGCCGTATCTGTCGGCAAGCACCTGAAACTCTATATGTCTGGGGTTTTCACAATATTTTTCTAAATAAACGTCTTTATCTCCAAAAAATGACTGAGCTTCCTGCCTCGCCTGATGATATGCCTGAGATAAATGAGCCGGAGTCAAAACCATTTTTATGCCTCTTCCGCCGCCGCCCATAGAAGCCTTAAGTATTAAAGGATACCCTATTTGTTCGGCTGCTTTTTTAATATCTTCTTCGTTGTCTCCCGTATCGTCGCTGCCAGGCAAAACCGGAATACCGAGACTCTTAACAAGCTTCCTCGCATTTCTTTTATTCCCCAGAAGATTCATATTAGCGGAAGTCGGTCCTATAAATTTAATACCGCAATTTTCACAAATCTCTGCAAAATTAGAATCTTCGGATAAAAAACCGTATCCCGGATGTATAGCTTCACTGTCGGTTATTTCAGCCGCCGATATTATGGAAGATATATTGAGATAACTTTTTGATGAAGGCGGAGGTCCTATGCATATGCTCTGGTCTGCGTATCTTACATGGAGGCTGTCTCTATCGGCGGTCGAATATACCGCAACCGTCTTTATTCCCATCTCCTTGCATGCCCTGATAATTCTGACCGCAATCTCGCCTCTATTGGCTATTAAAATCTTTCTGAACATTATTAATATTATACTTATACTATTATTATATTGCCCGTTATTTGTTGCAGAAGTGAAATTGCCTTTCCGCTATAATTAACGATATTTATTAAAGGGGTTCTACAAGAAATAACGGCTGTCCAAACTCGACTAACTGACCGTTTTCGACAAGGATAGATACTATTCTACACTTGATATCGACCTCAATCTCGTTCATTATCTTCATTGCTTCAACAATGCAAACAGGACTTCCCTTTTCCACGACGGAATCAACCTCGACAAAAGGCGGTTTATCCGGGGAAGACGACCTGTAAAACGACCCTACGAAAGGAGATACTATTTCCTTAAGATGCTCATTCTTAACGGCAGGCGTGATTTCCGTTTCTATGGTTTTAGCCCTGTATGCGGCAAATTTTGCAAGCTCTGCCTGTTCGCCGCCTGAAATTTGAGCCAAATACTCTTTTTTTTCGGAAATTATGCTTTTTAAGCTACGCTTATGAATTTCATCCAAATCCAATGTAATCTTAACTTCTTCATCGCCCTTTTTATAATAAAACTCTTTAATTTTATTAGATTTAATAAATTTTGCCAGATCTTTTATATCTTTAATATTCATAATATCTCCCCGTTTCTTCACAGTTCGCTTTTATTATCTTGCATTACAGGTTATTACCGGCTATTATTTAGAGCTGATTCTTTCTATGTACGTCTTTGTTCTCGTATCCACCTTTATAATATCGCCTTCGTTTAAGAATAGTGGAACGCTGATTACCAGCCCCGTTTCTAGGGTTGCCGGCTTTGTAGCTCCCGAAACGGTATCACCTCTAAGCCCCGGTTCAGTCTGTGTTATTTTAATCTCTATAAAATTAGGCGCTTCGATATTTATAGGTTTGCCGTTATAATACAAAACTTTTACATGAATATTTTCAAGCAAAAACCCGGCACTTTCGACAGATGCATCTTTGTCTATATGCACCTGGTCGTACGTTTCATTGTCCATAAAAACAAAATAGCTTCCTTCGTCATAAAGATACTGCATATTTTTCTCTTCAATATTAGGCGTTTCGACCTTTTCGCCGGCCCGGAGCGTTCTATCTATTACCTTTCCTGAAATCAGACTTTTTAATTTGGTTCTCACGAAGGCCCCGCCTTTTCCTGGCTTGACATGTTGAAAATCGATAATTTCATAAGGCTCTTTTTCCATTTCTATTTTCAGCCCTTTTTTAAAGTCGGTAGTGGAATACACTTAATCAAACCTCCGTTTATCCTTTTATTTGCATCCGTATTCATTTATGATTTATTTATTTGCAACGTTTATTAATTTAAAACAATGTAAAATAAAAATCAACTATTAAATTTATAAATTTAAATTTTAAACTAAGCCCTCAATCCTGCATTTATTTTTTTTAATATTAGTAATAACCCGCGCTCCCTTTTCTTCTACATAACACATATCTTCAATTCTTATCCCAAACTCACCTTCAATATATACCCCAGGTTCCACCGTAAATACCATGCCTTCTTTAACCATATCGTCATTTTTTTTACTTATATACGGGTATTCATGTATATTTAACCCTACTCCATGACCCAAAGAATGGGTAAAATATTTTCCATAGCCTCTTTTGTCTATGTAATTTCTTGCAATTTTATCTAAATAGCTGAATTTAACGCCGGGCTTTATTTTTGAAATAGCCTTTTGCTGAGCCGAATAAACAGTGTCATAAACATCCAGAAACTTACCCTCCGGATTTCCAAGATGAACGGTAAAAGTTTCATCGCTCTTATAACCGTTTCGTTCCGCTCCGAAATCGCACAATAAAACGCTCTTTTTACCTATTCTTTTTTCCGAAGGCAAACCGTGCGGCAGGCTTGAATTTTTGCCCGAAAGTGTTATTGTTTCAAAGGATTCTTGGGAACGACGTTCCATTAAGTTTTTTTTATAAATTAACGCTAAATCTTTCTCCGTATAAACGTTTTTTTTTAAAGTTTTCAAAGCGTCTATCATGGATTTCTCGGCTATAGAAACCGCTTCTAAAATATAATTAAGCTCGCTTTCGTCTTTTATCGACCTGATTTTAGATACGGCACCGTCGGCTGGAATCAACTTAATTTTGCTTTTAAATTCCCCCCTGAATGCGCTATATTCGTCATAAGTAATATAATCCGACTCGAACATTATAGCCATAACCGGAACAAGAGCCGGTTTATATTTGCGGCAGGTAACGCCGTCACGGGCATTTCTTTTAAATATATCCGTAACGATATCTTTATAAACTTCTTTTATTTTAACAATTTTTATTTTAGTAAAACATTCTTTGGACGCTCTTTCGGAATATCTGCCGTCAACATAAAGAATTATTTCTCCTTTGCATGTAAAATAGACATACCCCTCACCAGAAAAATTAGTAATATAAAATATATTGGAAGGCTTTTTTATTAAAATACCGCAGGCGTTTTTGTCCATTACCAGCGATACCATATCGGAAACATTAAACATAAAGGTGATTGCAGGTTTTCTTAGGCATTTTTGTAAGCATATGTTTTTTGCAGAAAAGTTTCCAGAGCGGATATTTGGATTTCAGCCGTTCTTTTCTTCCCGTCGTTTGCTTTTTTGATTAACGCTTGCAGTCTCTTAATGTTATCAGCGGATTCTTCGTCTAACGGATTTTCTTTTAGCAGGTCTATGTAAATATTTAAAGCTTCCGTGTAATGACCCTGAGACTCGTAAATTCCCGCAAACGTTTTTGTTTTAGGTTCTAATGTCATAATGTATTATTTTTATCACACCGCCTTATGTTTAGTCAAGCGTAAAAATCCTTCCAAAATTCTTCCTTGCATTTTTTCCTTAATATTACTTCCTTATATCTTAATATCTTATATTTCTTCAGTTACCGCCTGCTTAATTTTTCTTATATAAAGCAGGTTTCTGATCTTGCCGCCCTGATCGTTTTTTACGTAAAATGTGTCGAACGCCTTATTCCCTTGGGTCGTTATCTTTGAAGTAAATATATTTATATTAAAAGCGTTAAAAATCCTTCCTATATCGTATAAAAGTCCTTTTCTATCCAAAGCCTGTATTTCTATTACCGTAAACTCGTCGCTTATATTATTATAAATTTCTACCGAATTTGAAACCCTGGGGCCGCTTTTTTTATATAAATTTTCGCTCTTTCTCTTATTTTTGAGCATATCTTTAAGCGAAATATTGCCGTTAAATACGTTAAAAAAAGTATTCCGCAGTTTATGCCAGTCGATATCCCCGTCAACTTTTTTATATGTATGATTTACAAAAAAGGTATCGATAAATCTTCCGTCTTTTCTTGTATTAATATCCGCGCTCATTATATTAAAATCAAAATAAGAAAGCACGCCGGTTATATCGGAAAATATAGTCTTTTTATCCTCGCCGCAGATAATTATTTCATAATAATCTTCGCCGATATGCGGTTTTGCTACAAAATTAAACTTGTGTCTGAGCGTAATTTTTGAAAACAATTTTAAATGCAAAATAATGTCCTTGGAACTTTCTCTAGTTAAATATTTACCCGGGGAATAAAATTGATTTACGAAATCTGTTATAAAGCCTTTTAAATCCTTAATATTCTTAAGAAAATTATAGCCTCTTTTTTCTTTCAAATCTTTTGTGGTTTCATATACATTGTTTATGTAATACATATCGCTTTTAAAATACTCTTCAGTATTTTTTAAATACGATAAAGTCCTGTCGAAAAGCTCCACTAAAAGCATTTTTCGCCACGAATTAAATCTTATTTTGGAAACCGCCATAGAATCACAGATACTTACGATAAAAAGCAATTTTAATCTTCTTATGTCTTCAACGACGCCCGCAATGGATTTTATAGTCGCAGGGTCATGAATATCCCTTCTTTCCGATGTCAACGGAAGAAGAAAATGGTTTAATATCAAAAACCCTATACAATTTTGGACGCTCTCACTTAATCCGAGCCTTTTTACGACTTTTACGGCTATTTTAGACCCTATGGCTTCATGATGGGCAGAATATCCCTTGCCGATATCATGAAGCAAAAGCGAAAAACTTAAAATAAACATATCTTCTGCGCTTAAATCGTCAAATGTTTCTTTAAGCTCTATGTTTATTTTAAAATTAGCCATACTTTCTAAGTAATAAATGCCGTTAAGCGAATGAGCGTCAACCGTATATACATGATAAATGTCGTTAGTCGAAAGCGAATCTATCTTTTCAAATTCCGGAATCAATGCGCTTAATATTTTTGTTTCATGCATTAGCAGCAATGTCCGATAAACTCTTTTTTTGTTTTTTAAAAGGCTTATAAAAAAATCCTTTGCAAAATCGTTATTTTTAATATTCTTTTTATATTTTTCGCCGCTTATTTTTAAAAGATTGATGGATTCCGCGCTCAGCCTGTAACCAGAAGATTGATATGCATTCAATAGATTAAATATATTTTTAACGTCGGATAAAAAAAGCCCTTTATCGCGTACGGTAATGGAACCGTTTTCTAAATACAAGTTGTTTTCTATAATTATGCCGGTTTTTTCGTCTTCTTTAGACCTGCTTACAAGTATTCTCGGTTTTATAAGAAGATTTATAATTAATTTAGATATATTATGTATATTTTTAGCATTTAAATAGTAGTCGTGCATAAAATACTCTATTTTATTTAAAAACTTTCCGTCTTTATAGTAAAAAGCTTTTGCGATGTTTTCTTGAATATCGAAAGTAAGCTTATCGACCTTTTTTTGCGCGAACAGATGCATCATTATTCTTGTCTTTAATATAAATTTTTTTCCGCCGTAAAGATCGGCGATATCCTGTTTATTCAAAGAACTGTCCATTTTTTTAACTCTTAATGTTTCCATTATCCGGGTTTGAGCGGTTTCGGCATCGGCGGACGGGGGCGGCAGAACTTCACCTGCTCCTAAATAATAGACCCATTCGCAGTAAGAATAATCCCTTAAACCGCCTATGCCCTCTTTAACGTCCGGTTCTAGAAGAAATATGTCGTTATCCGACATAACGTTAATCAGCCGCCTTATTCTTAAGTTCTTCATAAGCCCTACTAAAAAAACGGATTTTGCATCTATTTTTTTAAAACTGTTTTTAAACCCGTCATATAACTCCTTATTTCCGTGAATATATCTTGTATTGATAAAAGAGGTGTATGTATTTAGGTCTTTTTTCATCAGCTCAATAGCTTCGGCAATAGTCATTACGCTCTGCGCAAGATCTACCCCCGCATCCCAAAATAAGTAAAAAAAATCTTTAAGTTTTTTTGCGACGTCCCCCTGATCCAGTCCATCTTTTATAATTATCATTATATCGATATCCGAGTAAGGGCACAGTTCGAGATTGGAATAACTGCCGCCGGCCGTTATGCAGAAATCGCCTCTGCCGGAGGCGGCAGAGTCTTCGATGACTAAAAATGCTTCTATAATGACGGAATCATAAAATGCGGATATTTCTTTTACCGTATGAAAAGAATCGTAGTTCAGAAGGTCATCTTTTAAATTTTTGTATTTTAATTTAATCCTTTCTTTTAAATCTTTAGGCGTCAACGTCAAAGTTTTCTCCGCGCATTTCGTTCGTATTATTTGATTATTTGCTTTTATTCTCATTGCTTCCGATGATTCCGCCGCCTGAGGCATTCCTCGGATGAAACTTTGTATGTTGCTCTTTTAAATGCGATATGTCCGTGTGGGTGTAAATTTCCGTGGTCGATATGCTGGAATGACCAAGCATCTGCTGAATTGACCTTAAATCTGCGCCACCCTCAAGCAGGTGAGTGGCAAAAGTATGCCTTAGCATATGAGGGGTAATGTTTTTATCCACTTTGGCGAGAATAGCCGCTTTTTTAATTATCTTCCATAAACCCTGCCTTGTGAGCGGATGACCTCTTTCGGCTATAAATAAATTATTACCGCCCTGTTTTGCATATTTTTGCCTCAGCGGCAGATAGACTTTCAAAAGCTCCTTAAAAGGAATTCCGAACGGAACTATTCTTTCTTTCGAACCCTTGCCGCGGATCCTCATAAAATTCATATCGAAGTTAAAATTTTCGAGCTTTATATCCGCAAGTTCGGAAATTCTTAAACCGCTGGAATATAAAAGCTCTATTACGGCTTTATTCCTGATATTTTCGAAATCCTGACTTTGCTTCTGTTTTTTTCTCCGTCCTTCGCTTATGAATTCTACGGATAAGATTCTGTTTATCTCGTCTTTTGAAAGAAAATCCGGCAGTTTCTTTGTCACAAAGGGATACTCGATATCTTTAAACGGAAATTCATTTATTATTCCACGTTTAAATAAGAATTTGTAAAATCCTTTTATAGACGAATAAAACCTTGCTCTTGTTTTGCCGTTTAAATTAAGTTCGGCAAGATAAGATAAAAAATTCTGAAAAAAAAGCGGGGAAAGCTTTTTAAAGTCTATTTTTTCGCCTGTCGTATAAGTATGAAATTTCATCAAATCGAGATAATACGATGAAATAGTATTAAGGCTTAGACCTCTTTCTATTTTCAAAAAAGAAATATATTCCTCGATAAATCCATCAAGCTCGTCTTTTTTTATTTTGTTTGAACCCCCTAAGGATTCAAAGAATTTAGGGTTGTTAACCCTGTTTTTTGATTTCATTTAAAAAACCGAGTATAAAGTCAAAGTTTAATTTTCTAAATTCGTATTTGCCTATTTCACTGACTAAAACAAATTTAATATGTTTCTCGCTTACCTTTTTATCTAATTTCATGGCATTTATATATTGTCCTGGAGTAAATCCAGGAATATCGACGGGCAGACCCGAATTTCTTATTAAATTCTTAGTCCTTTCTACCGTCTCTTCGGTACACAATCTAAGTTTCTTTGAAATCATTGCCGCAAAAACCATGCCTATTGATATAGCCTCGCCGTGTTTAATATTTTCGTAATTATATAAAGTTTCGACGGCATGCCCTAAACTGTGTCCGAAATTAAGCACTGAACGAAATCCTGCCTCTTTTTCGTCTTCTTTTACCACCTCTGCCTTAATACCGCACGACCTTTCTATAACGTAAATCAGGGCGTCCTTGTCATAAGAAAGAATTTTTTTATAACCGGCTTCAAGATAGACAAAAAATTCGGCGTCAAGTATTACTCCGTATTTAATAACTTCCGCGAACCCGTTTATCAATTCCCTTTTATCTAAAGTTTTAAGCAAATCTACGTCTATTATAACTGCTTTGGGCTGGTAAAAAGCGCCGATAAGGTTTTTGCCTTTGGGGTGGTCTATGCCGGTTTTGCCGCCAACGCTCGAATCGACGTCGGCAAGAAGAGTAGTAGGAATCTGCACAAAGTTTATGCCACGCAAATACGTTGCCGCCGCAAA
>JAKASB010000052.1 GCA_021828255.1 bacterium
GGTATGTCTTAAAGACTCGCTCAAAAAAGAATCCTTATATTCCTTAAACTCTAAACTTTCTTTATTAAATTTTAAATTTAAATGCTCTGCCATTCTTAAAAGCTGTTTTTCCGGGTCTTTCATTAACTCGTCGTAATCGACGACTATGCGGTTATACCCCGCCGAATTAATCAAGGCAGCCATAACCGAGCTGAGCCAGATATAGCACCCTTTGACTATGTCGAAACCGTCTCTTTTCTGCATCGATTTTGCCGTACTTAAAGGGTTGCGACAGGCAATTATATACGATACATCTACCCCGCCGCCTTTAAATACATCGTTCCACAAAGGCAAAAGCCTAACGATCAGAGGGTCCTTAAAACCGAATAGATTTGTATGTTCAAGCCTCCTGCGTAGAATATTTGCGGCAATAGGATAAAAAACCGATAAAACCTGCTTCGTATTGTCGTCAAATACCGGCAAAACCGGATTATCCCACGTATAGCCTATAGAGTTTAGCATGCCTACGTCCACAACGCTGATTTCTAAGTCCTCAAAATATCCTTTTTCATTATCAGGACCTATGATATCCGGTCCGTAAAATCCCCCAAGGTCAACCCCTAAAACCTGAATGCCTTTTGCGATTGCACTTGTACCGCTCCGCTGAACGCCTATTACTGCAATAATTCTCTTTTTCGAGTTATTCATTTGCTTGCATCAGCAGCGCCGTTTATTTTAGTTTTCATATCTTCAAGAATATTGCCCCAGATGTCTATATTAGGTTTCAGTTCAAACTCGACTACGTCGGCAAGCAGGACGTAATCCTGTTCAACCTGCGTGGAAAGAACGGAAGAAAGAATTCTTTCAAGTTCGTTAAAATAAGACTGGATGCTTTTATCATTATAAACAAGATTATTATAATCTATTTTTAGGAACTCCGATATTTTCTCCATAATCTGAACAAACGTCGTAAGCCCTTTAAGGTATTCTGAGAAATTCTTAAACCCTCCGACGCTGTTTCCCCATCTTATTTCATCCGTCGTTTTTATTATTCCGTTTTTAAATTCCTTTAAAAATAAGATAGCTGCGTCTATAGAACCGTTTAGAAGGTCAAGCTGGCTCATAGTGGTTATTTTAATTTCATCGCCGTCCGATAATTTAAATGCTTTAGATTTATCGACGTTAAGCATTAAATCGTCGTATCTTTTACCGTTGATATGTATGGTTTTTATTACCTTGCCTTCGGGAATAACGCTCTTTATATCGCCGTATAAAATATCGTGCATACTGCCTGCGCCTGAATCTGCATCGGTTAAATTTTCGTCAACATATAATTTCATATTTACTCCTCCGTATTTTTAATATCAAAGCGTTCTCTTATTTTATCTAAAAATTTGACCGAAACTTTTTTAAATATATTTAATTGAAGTTTATATCTCGAATAGCTCTTCAGCGAATCCACCGCCAGCCCGAACAAATCGTAGCTTACGGAACTACTCTGGTTTATAACGTGGATTTGATTAAACAAAGACAACTCGTCATATATTGAAGAAAGGTATTTTAACTCGAAATCGATGGATTTTATATTCATGGTTGGTTTGTTTATTTTATCAGCATCTAACGGATCGTTTAGAGCCAAATCAACCATTTTTTTTGTCTCCGTCATTCCGCTTTCGCAAAGAGCAATCATATTATCTACGACCTTTAATTCCTCGCTTATATCCAAGCTAAGATTATATTCTACGGCTTCGAAACAGTCAAGAAAAAGATTTATTTCATTTTCGTCTATTTCCCAAAAATCTTCTTCATAAAAATGTTCAAGCGCTATTTTTAATATTTTCAGCTTTAAATCCTTAAAATTAAGTTTCCCTTTAACCGCAGGAAGAAAATCGATAAATTTTTTAGAATCAAGCCGCGAAATATATGGAATTATACCGCAATCTTTATATTTAGACAAAATTTGGCCGTAATTTTCGGCGGGTGTGTTCTTTAAAATCATTTCTGCCATACCATAAATATATTCGGGCTTAATGAGGTTTTTACACACCGGATTTAAACATTTAAGGTTAAAATCGCACGGGAAACATCCTATATCCGGCACGACAAGCACCTGATTTTCCGAATACGGTCCCGTTTCCCAAAAACCGACGTTTCCGGTGTAAATAACTATTAATTTAACGCCTGTCGCAACCCCTATATGCATAGTTCCGGTATCGTGCGTTATTAAAAGGCGGCATCGTTTTACTAAATATACAAGGTCCGAAACGGAGGTTTTACCGGTCAGATTTATAAGCCTGTCATTTGCCACGGAAGTTTCTATATAATTTCCCGCTTCCACGTCGTAGTCTGCGCCGAACAAAATAACTTTTATTTTCGGATTACCGGCTAAAAGCATCTTTGCCAGTTCCGTAAAATAGTCGTAACGCCATTTTTTAAGAGACGTCGATGCGCCGATTGCAAAAGAGATTAAAACATCGCTCTCACCTACGCCATTTTCTTTCAAAATACCCCATGCATTATTATTTTCGTTTCCTCCGTTAGTTCCACTTAATCTTCCACTTAAACTATTTATACTTTCGGTATCTAAAAAAATTTTATTTACATGGATTTTATCTCCGTAATTCAAACATCTTTCGTAAATATCCACAAGATTTAAGACGCTTACTTTCCTGTTTTTAACTGCGGAAAACATATAGGCTATCATTTTATCGTTTGAGATTATGGCTCCTTCGCGAGTTGTAGATATGCCTATATTTTTTAATGAATTTAATATATAAAGAAAATAAACGCTGAATTCGTCGTGCGAAAGATTTACGGCAATATCGTATTTTACGGATAGAATTCCATCGAACATCTTATTTAGCGCCCTTAAAACTTCTATAGTAAATTCAAAATTATTTGATTTTAAAAACTCCGTAAGTCCTCTCATGTCAACCGGCTTAATTTCGTCAACATAAGGCAAAAAGGGGGCAATTTCGGCAAAATCAGTCGTTATAAGAAGTGTGACACGGCTATCTGGATAAATAAGTTTAATTTTTTTAAAAAGAGCGGTGGATTGTATCAGATCTCCCATGCGGGTAAGGTTTAATATTATTATATTTTTTTTCATTGCCGCATTATACCGACCGCGTCACAACCCTTCAAGTTTAACTAATTTTGTTTTTATAGCCCACAGCATAAGTATCATGGCTTCAGGTTTAGACAATCTGCCCTTCCCTCGTTTTATATAATCTGCCATATCTTTTATAGAAATAGCGTTTTTATCCGAAAATTGCATAATAAGCCGGTGAAGTTCTTCATTGCCTTCGGTTTCCTTTAATAGTTTAGAAACATTTTCTTTTCTAAAGAGTAATTTTGATTTTATTTGTTCGTACGAATCCAGCAATATTACATTCATCATTTCGCGGACGCGGCGCTCATAAGTATGGTTTTTTCTAACCGTTTCATAACCATGGGATGCTATAGTCAGTCTTTCTTCTTCATCGGCAAGATAATATTTTATTTTTTTTCTTAAATCGTCGACGGTATCGAAAACGACTAAATCTTTACCATCCTCAAAAATTCCTTCCAAATACCTGCGCCTATCCACTAACTGGAAACCGCCGCACCCCAAAATTTCATAGACCCTTGGATTTAAAAAATCTCCGCTTGGATTTATGTCCCAGTGCCACATCGAGGAATGAAGGTTAATATTTATTTTAGAATAGTTATAAATTTTAACGGCTTCTTCCTCCGTAAAACGTTTTCCGCTTTCCTGAATAAACAAGCTTAAAGGCAGACCGGCATACCAGTCGCTACCCCATATTTTAAAATTAAAATCTACCAACTGCGCAAATACGTTTTTTCTGTTAAAATAACCCGCTCCGGCAAAGCCGACGTCGCAGGTATACTTAGCTTCGTCTTCTTTGTTAATTTCTATAATTTTCTTATGAAAATCCGGCAGGCAGGCTAAGGGAAGATAATGATAGTTATTTGCGCCCAAATTTTTTAATTCTTCAAAAAAATCGTCTTTTTGTATGGTAAAAAAATAATCTACGTTTTTTATGATAGCGTTCCAGTAAGTAAGGGTTTTAAAATCCTCCACAAACCAGTAAGCGGTTTTTATGCCCATACTTCTTAACTTCAGCAAAGTTCTTTCGCTTGCAGGAGACTGCGCCATAAAAATAATCAAATCCGGCGTATCGTTAAATACCGACGAAAGCAGGGCTTCCGACATAAGGTTGACAAACATCTGTTTTAAAGAATTTACATGGTCTTCATTCGGCGTAAATTCCCCTATATATTTATATGCGTCGTAAAATTTTGAAAAGTCAAGTATTTTTGCGTCGTAGCCTAGATTTAAAAGTGCGGAATACAGATAATTTCCTATAGTGGAAGACCCCCCGTACATAGGCTGGACTACTAAAACTTTAAACGAAGACGGGCTGAAAAATTGGTTTATGCCATAAAGTTTATATATTAAATCGTAAGCGGCGGGAAAAATCTTTTTGTATGGCGGAAGTTCACAAAATACTATATTGCTTTTATCCAGTTCGAGTTTCTCCGAAACTTTAGAAGCGTCTTTATAAGCGTCTTTGAATTCGGGGTTTAAGTCTAAAATAGTAAGTTTTACATTTTTTAATAATTCGGAAATATTAAAACTAAAGTTGCTTTCTATGAATCCAAAAGATTCTGCAGAAGGCTCAACTACTTCGATTGCAATTTTATTTTTATCGTCCGATTGCCTTAACTTTAATAAATTAGCAAGGGCTTCTATGTGATACCCGGCGCCCAATCCGAAAACTATAATTTTATCCGGCTTGTCATGCTCATCTATCTGCCCCATAATCTGCCCCGCCCATTTCTGTGCTTCCGAGACAGGGTTATAAATAGAATGGACGGTAATTCCGTTAATTTTAAAAGACGGCGCTCCTGCTGTTTTTGTCTGAATAAACTCAAAATTTAAACCGTTATAGCCCATATTTTAATTATTAATATATTTTATATTAAAATATTTTATATTAAAATTAATTTTAATTTTAAAACATTTTTAATATCGATAACGCTTCATTTAAAAGCAAAATTATATCGTCGAAACTTTTTTGCAGTCCGGACGAGTTTAATTCGTCTATAAAATAATCGCAGGCAAGTTTGAGATAATTATAGTTTGCGCCTACCTGTTTTACGGATTCTTTGAATTTCTCAAAATATGAGTTGCCGCAATCTGCAACTTCTCCAAAAGAATGCCCTCCGTTTTCAAAGACGGTTTTTACGAACGAAATTTCACAAATTAAAGACTTTACTAATATTTTATCTATTTTATAATATTTTTTTGTACATCTCAAAACTTTATTGATATCTATGACTGCATTACCTTCCGAAAGGACGCTGATCCAACCGAATTTTAAAACTTCGGAGGCAAGTTCCTGCCTGCTTATTTCTTGAGCTAACATCGGATAAAAATGGATAGAATTCAAATGCTTGCAAAAACTTACCGAGAAGTTTCCTTTTTTAATATTCTTCTTTATATTATTTTTTATCCCCAGACAATCTAACTTATTTTTTTTTATTTGCAATAAAATTAAATCAAAAACATCCGCCGGTTTTATATCATTTCTACAGGAATAATTAAACCTGCACTGTTCATGCTGAAAACAAGGATAGCATTCGGCTTTAGAATAAATCACTAAAGAATTTTCTATATGGGGTCCGGTTTCGTAAAAATTGGCATTTCCGGTAAAAATAGAAACGGAAGGAATATTAAAAATCTGGGCTATATGAAGCGTTCCGGTGTCGGACGAAATAATTAGGTCAAAATCTTTTATCAGATAAATCAGTTCGCTCAGCGTAGTCTTTCCTGTTAAATCCAAAACATTAATATCCGGATTAAGATTAAGATATTTCTTAATTTCTATGGCAGCGGTTGCTTCCTCCGCCGTTCCGACTATAACAATTTCGCAGTTAAAATTACTGTCCAAAAGTTTTATCAGCGATGCATAGTTTTCGGAAGACCATACTCTTTTTTCAGAGGTAGCGCCGATAGAAATACAGATTCTTACAATACCGTTATCATTAATTTTAAACGACTGACGGTTTCTTCTTGAACTTTCTAAGTTTATAATATCGTAGCGCGGCTTTATTTCGGCGGGCATACTCGCTCCCATTAAAGAAAAAATATCTACTATATTGATTTTATTGGAATTTCGATTTCTTACGGAGTGAAAAAGATAATTAGAAGCGCCGCTTTTTAAAATAAAATCGCTGAAACCTCTTTTTTGATTTTTAAAAAAACCGGTAAAGAGTGAGTTTGCGGTATCATAGTTAAGATTAACGGCTATATCGTATTTATCCAAAAATTCCGATAAAAAATGACCAAACTTATTTAAAAACCCATACAGATTTGAAGCAGATAAATCGTATAAGGAATTGAACGAAATGTTATATTTTAAGGCAAACGTTTTGAATATATCTTCGTATGTAAAAAAATTTATCTTTTGGTCAAAAATAACGGTGATATTCGAAATAGTTCCGTCTATTAAAATATCTACCTTGTTATTTTTTTTATCGGATAATTTATTATAAAGATAATCTATTAAGGGAACTGCTTGAAAAAAATCCCCTATTCTTCTCGTTTGAAAAATAAATACATTTTCCATTAAATATTTTTTAAGGCAGGATTAAGCAGTTATCGCAAGACCGCCTTTAACCATGTTACCGGTTTCCTCCGCCGATAATTTCCTACCCGCGTTAGGCATTTCCAGGGCGCTTTTTTTGTCTTTTTCTATGATTATTCTCCAGCCTCTCAGAAGATTTTCCAGTATGTTTATAGATTCGTCTAACTTATGCGCATCTTTCTTTAAGTTTGCCGTTGTAAGATGAAGAGATAAAAAAGTGTAAAGTTTGTTCAAATTTTTTGCGGTTTCTCCGCCCTTTTCCATATTAAGCCGGGCATTAAGCTCGTTGATTATAGATACGGCATTAGATATATTTATCGACTTGCCCGCATAATCGTTTTCGCTCAACTTTTCTTTGGCAATTTTAATAAAATTTATGGCGCCTTCATAAGCCATAATAATAAGGGTTCCCTGATCCACCGTTGAAACGTTAATGTTTTCATATTTAGAAATTCCGTCCGCCATAAAAATATATCCTCCTTAAAATTTATTTATAAACTTAAGCCGCCGTAGGCAACTGTTTTATGCTGTTAGCCATAGCGGAATTTACCGTTTCCATCTGTCCTATGTAAGACTCTAAACTTGAAAACTCTTTAGTGTACATTCCCATCTGCTGCTGAACTAATGCCTGCTGAAGCGATATCTGATTGTTCATATTCGTAATTTCCGTATTAATTCCCTGTTCGTTAAACTGTATAATGCCGTTTGCAGGATTAGTATATGTACTTAAAAAATTAGTCATTCCGCCCGGCAGGGAAGCACCGTTAGCCGTGGAAGAACCGTTAACCAATGCGCTAAAAAATTGTTGGACCTGCTGAGGATTTGTAGCCAGCATATTATTTAAAGTCGAGGTATCGAGCTGCAGCTGACCCGAACCGTTAGGGTTGGAAGTGATTCCGTAAGTAGAAGGAAGACCGGCATCGCCCGAAAGGGTTGGAGCTTCGCTGCCCATAAAACCGTATAATGAATTGACCAAGTTAGAAAGGGCAATGTTACCGCCTAATGGACCAAGAGATTCACTCTTTGTATTTCCGGAGCCGCTTGAGGTCACCTGATTTTGCGTCGCGACGTCGCTTATTACTTTATTATACGCCGAAATAAAACTGTTTACCGCGCCGTCGATAGCCTGCGTATCTATTCCTACCGTTAAGGTTGTCGAACCCGCGGAAAGTAAATTTAACGTAACGCCCGGTATCGCGTTCGTAACGGTATCCGTCTGGCTCTGAATATAAGTATTTCCATAATCTATAATAGCATTTTGAGCGGTCTGCATCGTCGGATTAAATGCGTCCAAAGAAAAAGAATCCCCTGCGGTTAAAGTCTGTCCTGCGGTGACCGAAAGTTCTATTCCGCTATTGGTCGAGTTAGAACTGCCCGAACCGTCTATATAATAAGAAGTAGTTCCGGTTTCAGATGACGGAACGGTAAAACTTCCTTTTTGCCCCGAACTGTTAGTCCAGTTAATAGTTATGGCATTTGTTCCGACCGTCTGGGTTCCGGTGCCGCCGACGGTAAACGTATATGTCTGGCTTATCGTACCGGTATAAGGTCCGGTTGCCGCCGACGGAAGAGTATCCCCGGTGTTAAGAGGACTGCCTGAATTCCAGTATGTCGGGTTAATTGTAGTAGTGCTAAAATTAAGATTAACCGCTCCACCTGTAAGACCGTTGCTGATTGAAATAGCGCTGTTTGTTCCTGTCGTATTGCTTGTCAGAACAAGCCTGTATGGATTATTGGAACTTCCGTCGCTGATGACCGCGGCGCTTACTCCTGCGCCTGCATTATTTATTGCCTGCGCAAGACCAGATAATGTATCGTTGGACGATGTTACGCTGACGTTTGTTAATGTGCCGTTAACGGTAATTCCGAAAGTACCGGTTCCTACCGTGGTAGTAGAAGTATTAGCAATGCCCTGAGAAGCAATCTCCGAAGCCTGCGCAAGCTGATTAACGGTAAAGTTATACGTTCCGGGAATAGCGGAAGACGAAGCCGTTGCAGTCGCCACTGAAGCATTGCTGGAAACCGCGGTATATGTCTGAAATAACGACGGCTGACCGAGAGCCGAAGCCGACGAGCTTAATGCGGAAACATCCGAACCTATAGACTGCCATGCCGAAAGCTGATTGTTTAGGGGTGTTTCCTGCGCCTGCATCAATGTAATAGGAGCGGATAGCGCCTGCTCAAGAGCATTTAATATAGCCGTATAGTTTATCCCCGACTCCGGACCTGTTCCCATTACTACAAGTCCTTGATTTGGATAAGAACCGGGAATTAAACCACTGCTTCCAGTGGAAGCTATAGACATTTTATATCATCTCCAGTTTTGAATTTGAAATAATGGGGACAGATTTTGAAATAATGGGGACAGATTTAAATCTGTCCCCATTATTTCTTCATTATTTCCCAATTATTTCTTTATTTCTTGCGATATTATATAAAAGTATTTAACCTACAAAGTTATTATAAAGTTATTATAATTATTAATTATAGTTTACTGTTATAAAGCGAACCCTTCTGGTAATTTGCCATCATTTTTAAAACCGAATTCGGCGGAATCTGCGCCAAAACCTTTCCAGTTTTAAAATCTACTATGTCAATGACTGTCCCCCCTCCTGCACTGGAATCCCATTTAAAAAGCATTGCCTGTGATAACATAGGAGCAGGATTGAGATTAGATTCTATCCGTTTACTTAATTCTTTTTCTTTCTCGGCAACGTTATTTTTCGAATTAGTTTGATTTTCAGCTGTCTTTGCATTGTTTAATACCGGATTATTATCGCCATTGTTATTCCCTGCATTCTGTTTAACGGCGTTATTTTTGGAATTTACTATAGACGCATTTATATTATT
>JAKASB010000053.1 GCA_021828255.1 bacterium
ATTCATAATAGCGCCGGATGCTTCAATATTTTTTATCCGGTTTAATTTTATTCCTAAATAGCCTAAATTTTTACAGACATAATCTCTTATGACATAAGAATTCTCTCCGATTCCTCCTGAAAAGACTAAGGCATCGAGTCCATTAAGGCAGGCCGAGTAAGCGCCTATATATTTAACGATGCGATAACAAAACATTTTTACGGCAAGTTTTGAATATTTATCTTTATTATTCAGAAGCTCTTTTAAATCATAAGTTTTTTTAGATATTCCGATAAGGCCGCTTTTTTTATTGAAAATATCATATAACTCTTCCTCCGGTATTTTTAACTTTGCTCCCAAAATAAAGGCAAGGGAAGGGTCTATATCCCCCGTTCTTGTTCCCATCATAAGCCCCTCTAATGGTGTATATCCCATTGAAGTATCTACCGATTTTCCGTTTTTAACGGCGCATATACTTGAGCCGTTTCCCAGATGACATATTATAGTTTTTTTAAATCTAAATCCAGCCATGTTCATTATTTTATTTATATAACTATAAGAAATGCCGTGAAATCCAAATCTTCTTATCCCGAGGTGTTCAAAATATTTTATAGGTAAAGGATAAATATATGCATGTTTTGGAAGTGTGGCATGAAATGCCGTATCAAAGAAGCATACCTGCGTTGCCTCAGGTATAAGTTCCATTGCGATTTTAAGACCAATAATATTGGATGGATTATGAAGCGGGGCGAGTTCATTAAGTTTTAAAAGTTTATTTATATCGGATTTTTTAGCTATCAGCGGTTTTTTATAAATATTACCTCCATGAACGAATCTATGAGCAATGATATTTATATTGGATATATTTGATATAGCAAGCTCTTTAATGACGATAGAAATTGCCGAAAAATGATCTTTAATAACTGCTTTACCCGATCTTTTGCCGTTTTGCCATTCGTAATACAAGGATGAGTAGGGGCTTCCTATTTCTTCAATCTTACCGTCATAAATCTTTTTTAAATTAAAAATATTAATTAAGGCGGCGTCTTTTTTATCCGTATCCGGATGTTCGAATACGGCAAATTTAACCGAAGAACTACCGCTGTTCAAAGAAAGAATATTCATAAAAGTATAGTCACAACATAATAACTAATATTTTTTTATAATGTATAATATAAATTAGTTGTAAATTCATTATGTATTATGGCAAAGTGGATGTACTTCGTACATCACTATAAATTTTACCATTTCGCAGAATAAAAATAAAACTGAGCATAATATAACGATATGACGGAAGAGATAAATAATATTTTTACTTCTATCGCAGATGTTTATGATTTCTGGGGGCATATATTCAGTTTCGGAATTGACAATAAAGATAAAAAATATTGACTTATGACTTTTAAGTCAATATAATAAAATAATAAGAAATAATATGGTTATAAAATAGTTATAAAGCAATGCAGAATATTTTTAATTAAAACCTTAAAAAATTTATTACAAAAAGATTATGAAAAATAAAATTTTTAGCATCGACTTGATTGTTTTAGTTTTCATCTTATCTTTGTTATTTTCTCTCTATTTTATAAATTTCTATGTGCGCAGCGCTTATTCCTTTTATGCAAAATCCGTCGGGGTCGTAAGGGTTATTACCTTAAACGAGGCATATATTCTTGCGGCACGGCATAATGACACCATAAAAGCTGCAAAGGAAAGCTATTATCAATCGGCTCTTTTAAAATGGTCTGCCATAGGTACGGTTTTGCCGGATATATCTCTGAAATACACCGACCAAAGAATACATGTTAATTCCGCGCCGGCTCCGTCGCAATCAGCGCTGTTTACAAGCAATATTTTTTCATTTTTCTTTCCTAATTATGAATACAGTTTTACGTTAAATGAACCTATTTTAAATATAGGAGTTATCCCCGCTTATATGTCTGCTCTGAATACGGAAAAATCGACTAAAATGTCTTTAAATAATATTTCAGCCGGTACGCTCTATAATGTAGCAGTGGATTATTATACTGTTTTAAATGACCTAAGTCTTATTAAAGCCGATGCTAAGACACTTAACGAAGCCAATTCGCACCTTGAACTTACTAAAGCCAAATTGAAAGCCGGTCTTGCTATAATTACCGACCTTCTCCAGGCAAAGTCCCAGTTTTATGCCGCAAAACAGAAACTTATAAGTTCCAAAAATTTATTTAAGGCTGCAAAGGCTAATCTTGCGGCTCTTCTTGGAATAAGCAGGCATTTTAAGGTCATTAAACCGAGCGAACCGGTGTTAAAGGAAGCATCATTAAGAAAATATATAATTCTTGCATATAAAAATAATCCAAATTTGAAGTCGCTAAAATTTGCTCAAAAATCGGCCGAATATGAAACAGGATTTTATGAATCGCAATATATTCCAAAGGTTAATTTATTAGCTTCGTATAATGCTCTATCTAACGACCATTTTATTCCACAGGGTTCGACTAATTACTGGACTGCCGGCGCTACTTTAACTATGCCTTTATTTCAGGGCGCAAACAGGATTATTTCTATTGAAAAGACGCGTTCGGAAGCTAACCAGGCTATGTATAATACTATTCAGGAAAAGCGCAATCTTAAAGCGAAGGTTATCTCGATGTTTTATAATGTCAGAAGTTTAAAATCCGAAATTGGAGCCCTTAGGCATGAAGAAAGATTTGCATCAAAAAATTATATGCTTGTCGAAGAAGAATTTAAGGCAGGAGTGGCAACGAGCGTTGATGTCGTAACCGCTCTTGCAGAGTTAATCAGGGCAAGGCATAATCTTCTTTCCGCAGAGTTAAATTATTACGAATCGGCTCTGGATTTAAAAAGACTTATTGGTTCTTTTAAAAGAAAACTCATAAGTTTAACGGTGGATAAATTTAATTGAGATTTATATTGTCTTATATCGATTTATATTATACATAATTTAATATTAATTATTAATTAAAATTAACTGGTGATTCTGAATGAATGGAGAAGACGAAAAAACCGAAATAAAGAGAAACGGCATAAATGAAAGCAAATTTAATAGAAAAAATATTATTACCGCCTCAATTATACTTTTGCTCGCAATAATAGGCGGCATATTTGTTTTAAGGTGGTATCTTTTTGGACTTACGCACGTCTATACGGAAGATGCAGAGGTTGACGGACATATAGTTTCGGTCAGCACGATGGTTCCCGGCAATATTAAGATTATTTACGTTCATAAGAACGAACCTGTAAAAAAAGGTGAATTAATTGCGAGGATAGATGACTCCACATATTACCCCGCGATGCTTCAGGCAAAAGCTAATTATAAGCTTGCCAAAGCAAAATTATATAGCGCAGGAGGCGGTGTTGCTCAGTTTATAGGGAACTCTTATAATTCTTACTATATTAATAGATTAGCTTATACTACCGCTTTAGCCAATCTCCACAAAGCCAGGCTTTCTTACAAGCTCGCTAAAAAAAATTATTTAAGAGGACTCATTCTTTTTAAAAAGGAGTTTATTACAAAACAGCAGTTTGATACTTTGAATACTCAATATTTAATTTCCAAACAGGTACTTATTTCTGCGAAGTCGTCTTTAGGAACCGCAAGAAGAAATTATGTTGAATCAAGATACGTTAAAAGCGTTAGTTTTGCAAACAAGGTGACCACTTTAATACCGTTAAAAAAAGCCATTGAAGTTGCAAAAGCTGCGTATAAAGTGGCTCTTGCTAACTACAAAAATACGTTCATATATTCGCCGATAAACGGTGTTGTCAGCGAAAAAATGTCTTATATAGGGGAGTATGTTACACCGGGAACACCTATAATTATGGAAAATAATTTACGTAAAGTATGGGTAACCGCAAATGTAAAAGAAACTGTCGTAGGTAGTATTAAAAAGGGAGATCCCGTTAAAATTACGGTGGATTCTTTTCCCGGAAAGGTTTTCAAAGGAACGGTCGAATTTGTCGGTTCCGTCAGCACTTCAAAATTTGCGCTGATTCCTACTAATAATCCTTCAGGAACATTTACCAAAGTAACCCACAGGCTTCCTGTAAGAGTTAAAATATTAAACGACAGTAAGCATATTTTAAAACCGGGAATGATGGTTGAAGTTACCATAGATATAGCCAAAAAGTAAAATAATAAATAGCAGAGGTAATCAAAATGAATTTAAAAACAAATTATAAAATATTTTTATTTAGTGTAATTGTAATACTATTTTCTTTATTATCACTTTTTTTTAATTTAACATATTCTAAAAATGCCTATTCGTATAATAATAAGCAGGGAAAATACCTTTTCCATTATTATAATTGCGACGATTGCCATTCTATAAACGGGGTAGGCGGCAGCCTGGGTCCTTCGTTGTCTAACTACGGAAATATAATACCGGATTTTAACTGGACGGTACAACAGATTAAAAACCCGGATTCCCATTTTAAAAGGGGCGACAAGATAAGCATTAATAATAAAACCTATTATGTTATTATGCCTTCATATAGTTATATACCCCAAAATGAAATCAATGAAATAGCTTCATATATAGAGTCATTAAAAAAAAGATAACTTAGCTATATTTAATTATTACGGTCTTGTTTTGCGGCATTTATATCGACACCGCCGCCTTTAGTCGGCGGTAGTTGACTACCCTCCATGTTTGCCATGTTCTGCACCCTTAATTCGTTTTTAAAAGCAAGATTAGTCCAGGGATAAGTTAAATCGATATCGTATTCCGCAAACTTTTTAGCTATCTCGAAATTTATGTCGCTTGTTATAAAATGTCTTCTTATAGGCGACGATATCCATGCAATCAGTTCGAGATTAAAGGACGATGCCCCGATGTTAACGAACCACACGGAAGGTTCCGGCTTTTTTAAAACCTCTGGATTTTCTTCTGCTATCTCTAATAGAACCTTTTTAGCAAGATCCAATTTGGAAGCGGTTTCTTCTATTCCTAACGGTATATGCAGTCTTATCTTAGGGTCCCTGTGCGACCAGTTTATTACGTTGGATGTTATAAAATTAGAATTGGGAACTATTATGGAAATATTATCCCTTGTCGTGATAGTGGTGCTTCTTGCCCTTATGTCGCTGACGATGCCGTCGTAACCGGCAACTTCAACATATTCGCCTTCTTTTATCGGTTTTTCAAATAGAATAATAATCCCGGAAATAAAATTGCTTATAATATTCTGCATTCCGAACCCGATACCGAGACCTATGACGCCTGCTAAAAAGGCAAGGGAACTTAAGTTGACTCCTAAAACCTGAAAAGCAACGAAAAAACCTATTATTAAAATGATATATTTAATGAATCTTGTTACGGTTTTTATGAAGGCTCTATTTAAAGTTTTATTTTTTCTGAATTCCCTTTTAATTAAATGAGAAAATATATAGGCTATTAGATATGAAACTATAATGATTGCAATAGACGTAAGTATGGATAACAGTCTTATTTTATCTCCGTCTATCGTGTAAACTTTATCTCTTAAAAATTCAAACATAGTTAATCCGCTATTGAAATTACATTACAGGATGTTTTTTTATTATATTTTTGGCTCCAATATATTATAATATATATGTTAAAAATTAAAAACCGGTAAATTTTATTAAATTCAATAAATATAAAATTATAAAATATAAAAAATGATAAAGAGAAGACATACCCGGACAATCAAAATCGGCAATGTTTCAATAGGCTCAGGCGCTTCTATCAGCGTTCAATCTATGACAAATACCGTTACGGAAGACGTCGTTTCAACGGTAAGACAGATAAAAAATTTAGAAAGCTATAACTGCGAGATAGTCAGGGTTGCGGTAAACACTGCCGAAGCCGCAAAGTCTTTGAAAGATATCGTTAAGCGGGTTAATGTTCCAATCGTAGCAGATATTCATTTTGACCACAGGCTTGCTCTTACGTCTTTAGAAGCGGGGGTTAAAGGACTGAGGATTAATCCGGGAAACATAGGCGATAAGAAAAAAGTAAAAGAAGTTGCAAGCGCCTGCAAAGATAGCGGCGTGCCTATCAGGATAGGGGTCAATTCAGGTTCGCTGGAAAAAGGAGTATTAGACAAAAACAAAGGAGATTTTGCCGCGGCGATGGTAGAAAGCGGTCTTAAACATATAAAACTTTTAGAGGATGAATCTTTTTATGATATAAAAATATCCTTAAAATCCACCGATGTTTTAACTACCGTAAGAGGATACGAGTTATTGGCCGAAAAAGTAGATTATCCCTTCCATATTGGTATAACGGAGGCGGGGACGGTATTTTCCGGCGCTATAAAATCGGGAGTAGGGCTCGGGATATTGCTATACAAGGGTTTAGGAGATACCCTGAGAGTTTCTTTAAGCGACGACCCCGTTATGGAGGTCATTGCCGGTTATAATATTTTGAGGGATTTAGGTTTAAGGCAGGGCGGGATTCAGCTTATGTCCTGCCCTACCTGCGCAAGAGCGGAGATAGATATAGTAAGCATAGCAATGGAATTTGAAAAGATTTCCGCCAGAATAAAGTCCGGTATAAAGGTTGCAATAATGGGATGCGTAGTAAACGGTCCAGGGGAGTCTATGCATGCCGATGTCGGCATTGCCGGAGGCAAAGAAAAATCCGTTTTATTTTCCGGAGGGAAAATGATTGGGAAGTACGATAATAAAGACATACTTAAAGCATTAATTCAAGAAATAGAGAATATTACCGGAGAGAAAATTAATTAAAATTGATTTAAAAAATGCAAAATGCAAAAAAAATTAGGAGTTTAACGTGAAATATTCATCATTTTTTATTCCATCATTAAAGGAAGATCCTAAAGAGGCGGTTCTTAAAAGCCATAAATTACTTTTAAGGGCGGGTTATGTAAGACAGCTGGCGGGAGGAATCTATACCTATCTTCCGCTCGGTTTAAAAAGTCTGCGTAAATTGGAAGATATAATAAGGCAGGAGATGAATTCGACAGGCGCGGTTGAACTTTCGATGCCGTTTGTTCAGCCCTTAGACTTATGGAAAGAATCTGGGAGAGACGAAGACTATGGAAAGGAACTTCTGCGTTTTAAAGACAGGCAGGACAGGGATTTTTGCCTTGCCCCGACTTATGAAGAGGTAATAACCGACCTTGTTAAAAAAAACGTAAAGTCTTATAAAGAATTGCCGCTGACATTATACCAGATACATCTTAAATTCAGGGATGAAATGCGCCCAAGATTCGGTTTGATGAGAGCTAAAGAGTTTATTATGAAAGACGCCTACAGTTTTGATGCGGACGAGGCGGGATTAGACGAAAGCTATAGGAAGATGAAGCGGGCATATGAAAATATATTTAATAGGCTTGGGTTTAATTTTAAATTTATCAAAGCCGAAGCCGGGGAAATAGGTGGAAATTATTCCGAAGAGCTTATGGTTTTTTCGGAATATGGAGAAGACACGATAGTTATCTGCGAAAACTGTGGATATGCCGCTTCTACCTCTGAAGCTGATTCAATTTCCGATTACCATGGTCCGCTTGAATCGTGCAGACAGCCGAGGATGACGAAACTTTTTACCCCTGATAAAAAATCGGTAGAAGAGGTAGGGGAGTACCTTAAGGTGGATAAAGTTTGTTTTGCAAAGACGCTAATATATGAAACCGAATCGGGGTTTATTGCCGCCATGGTTAGAGGAGACAGGGAAATAAATGAGCGCAAGCTGAAAAAAGCAGCCGGCATTAAAAATTTATTTCTTGCAAAAGAGCGGGACGTAGAAAAGATAACCGGCGCTCCCTGCGGTTTTGCCGGTCCATTCGGTTTAAACTCTCTGAACCTTATTATTATAGATGAAGAGATTAACAACTCGGAATACTGGATTACCGGAGCAAATGAAAAAGACGCTCATATGGCAAACGTAAAGCCGGGACGCGATTTTATTCCAGATATCGTCGCCAATATAAGAACTGTTCAAGCAGGCGATAAGTGCGTCAGGTGTTCCGGCGCTTTGAGCGTTAAAAACGCAATAGAACTTGGACATATTTTTAAACTCGGAGAAAAATATTCGAGTATTTTAAATGCTAAGTTTTTAGATGAAGAAGGGGAGTCAAGATTTTTTGTCATGGGCTGTTACGGCATCGGGATTGGGAGAACATTGCAAACGCTTATCGAAGTCTTTTCCGACGATAATGAAATAAATCTTCCTGTATCCGTGAGTCCGTTTGCTCTTGCCATCGTAAACCTTAACGTTAATGACGAACGGATAACCGCCGTTTCCGAAAAGATTTACGGCGGTTTAACTACTATGGGAATAGACGTTATATATGATGACAGAAAATTGTCGGCGGGGATTAAACTTAAAGATATTGATTTGATAGGAATACCTTTCAAGATAGTGGTAGGCAATAGGACGATTAAAAACAATAAATATGAACTTAATATAAAAAAGGATAATACAATAGAGACTTTCGACGATTTAGAAAGTCTCTATAAAAGGATCAGAGAACTATTAAGTTAAATCAATCGCATCAAGTTAAATCATGTCTGATTTATTTTATTTCTCATTACCGACCGAGTTTGCCAAAGCCAAAGTAAAGATATATAAATAGAAAAATCCCCATATTTCATAAAACACAGGGATTTAATTTTAAACCGGACGACCGTCCGTTAGTTATGCTCAGCCGAAACCGCTGCTATGACTGCCTCCGCATGAACTTGAACCGGAAAAACCATAACCCGAAGCAAAACCACCGCTGCCGCAACTGCTGAAAGAACTGACTCTTTTTACCGGTTTTTCCGTTCCGCAAACCGGGCACTTAATATCATCGCCTTTTTCGCTGAGTCTTTGATAAACTTCAAATATTTTTCCGCACTTTTTACATTCATATTCGTAAATTGGCATATTTATTATTCCCCCTCTTTTACTTTGGTAAATTTAATAAAATGGACTTATCGGTTTTTAAGGTGTTTTGATTGTGGTTTTTGCCTGAAGAGGCGCGACTGTCGTATTCTTTTAAATCTTTAAATATTTTTTCTATTCTTTTATCGCTCAGTTCATAGCACATCATAACCCCGTCGCGTTTACAGCTGACTATTCCTTTGTTTTTAAGCGATATAAGATGCTGTGAAACAGTTGCCTGTGGAAGACCAAGGGATTCCCATATATTTTTTACGCAGGACTTGTGATTTACCAAAACCTCGATTATTTTAAGCCTTACAGGGTGACCGAGCGTTTTGAGAAGTTCCGCTTCGGTTGCGTATTCTTCCATTATGTTATTCATATTATTACTTTAAAAAATATATAAAAATACAGATAAACATATATATATTAATTAATATTATTATATATAACTTTATAATCGGTGTCAATAAAAATCAAAACCCCAATTTGCCGATGGAAACTTAACTAAAGAAAAAG
>JAKASB010000054.1 GCA_021828255.1 bacterium
CACTTATGCCGCCGGATATCATCCTTCCGCCATAGCTATAGATTCTTCCGGCAACGTATGGGTGGCAAATGAGTACGGCGATAGTATTATGGAACTAAACTCCTCAGGTAAGCTTATAGGCACTTATGCCGCCGGATTTGGTCCTTCCGCCATAGCCATAGATCCTAAAGGCAACGTATGGGTGGCAAATGAGGTCAGCAGTAACGTTATGAAATTCTTGGGCGTAGCTGCCGGTGCGCAGTATTTCGCATGTTCAGGTCCCCAGTATCCGTATTAGTCATAAGGCAGACAAAGCGGCTAACGCACGGCATTAGGGGCGGATTCCCCGCCCTTTTTTTTATTTTATGGAAACAATATTATCAACAAAATAGCCAAATTTGTCTATCTACTAAAAATAAAATTTTTCTCTTGACAAAATTTCTGAAAGTGATAAAAGTGATATAAGTATGATAAATAAGATTAGATTAATCTTAAATTAAAATATAACAAAGTTATAAAATTTATAATAGGGAGGTGATGAAAGAGAGTTTTATTGCATTTTTTATTTAGTTTAATTGTTTATTTAAACTTTAAGGAAAGGAGTTTTTATGGAAGAGTCATTAGACAGTTATATTGACAAGGGTCTTGTTAAGACTTATTTATTTACGGCGGTAATCTGGTTGTGCATTGCAACGACCGTCGGATTTCTGCTTTCTATTAAATTTTGGTGGCCCGCATTTTTAAACAATATTCCGTATCTTGCATTTCCGAGACTGCAAATGGTTCACGTTAACGGAGTTGCGTTTGCGTGGCTTTTTACCGCTTTTTTCGGGGTTTCTTATTATTACGTGCCGAGGCTTACCCGTCAGAAATTATTCTGGGTTAAAGGCGCATGGCTCCTTTATTTTTTATGGAATTTTATAGTTATGGCGGCGGTAATAGAACTTTTACTCGGCGACAATAAAGGACTGCCTTATGCCGAAATCCCGATATGGATTAATTATATAGTCGTGGCGGCGGTCGTTATCTATGCTATAAATATGTTCGGAACTATATTCACCAGGCAGGAAAACCAGCTTTACGTCAGTTTATGGTATTTAATGGCTGCAGTAGTCTGGTCCGCGCTTAACTATATAATTGGAAACTGGATTCCTTATTACTGGGCAACCGGAACGGAAGGAGCCATGTTAAACGGTTTTTATTTTCATAACGTCGTCGGAATGATGGTTACGCCTTTAGGACTGGCAATAGCTTATTACGTTCTTCCTGTAGCAGCCGATAAGCCTATTTATTCGCATAAACTTTCTATAATAGGATTTTTTACTCTTGCGTTTATTTATCCGTTTACCGGAGCCCATCATTATATTTACAGCCCGATTCCAAGATGGGTGCAGACGATTGCTATCGTTTGCAGTGTGCTTCTTATTATACCGGTCTGGGTCGTTATGACTAACTTTTTCGGAACGATGAAGGGAAAATGGACGAAGCTTACGGAAAGTATGCCGGTTAAATTTATAATTTTAGGTTCGGTATTTTATCTTCTTACCTGTTTTCAGGGACCGTTGCAATCTTTAAGGTCTATGCAAAGAGTTATCCATTTTACCGATTGGGTTGTAGGACATGCCCATATGGCGTTATACGGCGCTTTTTCCTTATTTATCTTTGCGGCAATATACTTGGTATGGCCGGTTGTTTCAGGAAAAGAGCTGGATAAAATACTCGGCAGCTGGCATTTCTGGCTTGGTTTTGTCGGTTTTTCCATTATGGCTATGGTTTTATGGGCAGCCGGATTAATTCAGGGTGTATTATGGATTGCGCAGGTGCCGTTTCTTAATACGGTATGGGATATTCAGCCGTACTGGGTTATCAGGACGTTTGCAGGAGCGATGATGGTGTCAAGCTTTTTTGTTTTGCTCTATAATATGTGGAAAACAAATAAAGAGTCGGCACAATCGGCACAGGCAGATTAATAACGGTTTCATTGAAAATTAAAAAAATTAAGTAAGGAGATAAATTTATGAAAAGGAGTGGTAACGTCATATTAATAGCCGGCTTCGGATTTTTTCTTTTAGCATTTGTTATAATCGGTATTATTCCGTGGCTTCAGCCAAAACAACAAACGCATACGATAATAAACTTAAAAGGAAAGCCTGAACCGGTCCATGAACTTACCGGATTAGCGGCAAAAGGGAGATTAGTTTATATTCACGAAGGCTGCTGGGTCTGTCATACCCAATTTGTAAGGCCCGTTTCCGGAGAAAAACAGTATTACGGTCCGGTTGCCGAGGCGGGAACTTATAACTATCAATTGCCTATGCTTATGGGCAAAAGAAGGATCGGTCCGGATTTATCTGACGAGGGTGGAAAACACACGAACGACTGGCAGTATGCACATTTATACGATCCTACTTCCGTTTCTCCGGGTACCATAATGCAGCCTTTTCCATGGCTGTTTCACGGAAGCGCTGCAAAGCCTACCAAAAGAGCCGTCGAACTTGTAGCGTATCTTCAGACTTTAGGGACGGATGTTGCCGAAGGAACCGGATACAAGAGCTATTGGCAGTATAGAGCCGCTCAAGTAAGCGCCGTTTCGGCGGTTGTTAAGAACTCGCCTCAAGTTGTGAAGGAAGGTATGAAGATTTTTAACGCAAACTGTCAGGCCTGTCACGGAATAAAAGGCGGCGGAAACGGCCCTGCAGCGGCAAGCTTGAAACCGAAGCCGTGGGATTTTACATCTGGAAAATGGATTAAAAAGTACGGTTCTACCGATAAAGATATATATACAAGGATAGCTCAGGGCGTTCCGCATACCGCTATGCCGGAGTGGGCTACGACGTTAAAACCGAATCAGATATGGGAAGTGTTGTATTATATTAAAACTTTTTCGCAGAAAAAAGTTGCCTAAAAGCGTTTAATTAAAATTAAAATTATGTTTGATTTTATAAATAAAATAAAAGAAAAACAAAAGCCCGCAAGCTGCGATTTTTGCGGGGCAAAAGTTAAACGACCGATAACCGCGGAGGTTAAAACACCCCCTTATATGTTAAACTTTTGCTGTTACGGTTGTAAAATAGGATACCTGACCCTTGGAGATAGTGAAAGTTCCATATCAGATTATATTATTAAAGATATTGAATTATCGGGTCGGGTGCCTATTTTTAAAAAAGACAAAGATGCTGTAGCTTTATCCATAAATAAAGGCGGAGACGGGGAAAGCGCGGATAATCAAGTAAGTTTCGGCATTAAAGGAGTAACATGCACTTCCTGCATACCCGTAATCGAAAAAGCGCTGGAGCTTCAGGAAAACGTCATAAGCGCAAAGATTAATCCGGTCAGCCATACGGTTACGCTTAATTTAGACAAAAATGAATCTAATATAAAAAATATAAAAAATGTTTTAAAAAAATTAGGTTATTCCATTTCCGAATATGACGACAGTTATGATAATCTTAAGGAAGAATCTTATTCATTACTTGCTAGATTTGGATTCGGCGTTTTTATGTCTATGAATATAATGGTATTTTCAATTCTCTTATATTCCAAATATTTTATAAAATTAAGAAGTGAAATAGTCATTTACAGTCATTTTATTTTATGGACTTTTGCTACCGCAGTCGTTTTAGTCGTCGGTTACCCGATATTTAAGAGCGCGTTTAAAAAGATTACTTCTTTAACCTATAATTCGGATACGTTAATTTCCATAGGGGTTTTATCCGCTTATATTTACAGCTCTTTTATTACTTTCGGATTTTATAAAAGAAGTTCAGGGGTATTTTTCGACACGGCGGCTATGATATTGATTTTAATTACTTTTGGCAAGTTTCTAGAGGCTTCCGCTAAGAGGTCTTCGCTTTCCGGTCTGCATAATTTAACGCTTCTAAAACCGGATATTGCAACGTTGGATATAGACGGCAGGGAAAAAGATATCGATATAAAAGACGTTAAACCAGGAGATATATTGTTCGTTAAATCAAAAGACCCGATTCCCGCCGATGGAAGACTTGTTTCAGGTTTTGCAACGATTGATGAATCCATGTTCAGCGGAGAGCCGCTGTCCGTCAATAAGAAATTTGGCGAAAAGATCTTTGCCGGCTCGATCAATAAAGGCGGAACTATAAAAATAAAGGCTGCGGTAGAAGTTTATAAAAGTTATCTTTTTAAAATGATAAGATTTGCAGAAAAGGCATACAATATGAAAATAGAGCCGTTAAGATATATTGATGAAATATCTCAAATTTTTGTGCCTGTAATAGTCGGCGTTTCTTTTTTAACCTTTGTTTTTTATTATTTTTTTACGAATAATATGGATTTATCTATAACCAGATTCATTTCGGCGCTGGTCGTGGCATGTCCATGCGCCTTCGGTCTTGCCGCTCCCCTCGTTATAACAAATGCCGTATCAAAAACGCAGAAGGACAATATTTTAATAAACGGCGCTGAAACGTTTGAAATTTTAAATAAAGCCGGCACGGTTGTTTTCGATAAAACGGGGACGATAACCGAAGGATTGCCGTCGATACAAGAAGTCGTTCTTCTTGTTAATACTGCTAATTCAACGCCGGAACTTCTAAAAAATGAATTAATACAAATCGCCGGAATAATCGAAAAAAATATCGCCGATAGAATAGCCGAAGCGTTTAAAATGAACTCGGAGAACGATTTAAAACCGGCTTTTGACTACAAAAAGGTCGCGGAAGAAGATATTTCGGATATTTTATTTAAAACAGGATACGGTGTCGGCGCAAAATACAAAAATTCTGATGTTTTCATTGGAAATGAAGAATTTTTGAAAATAAACGATATAGCCGTAAGCGAAAAAATATCGAAAAAAGCTTATGCATATGAAAAAGAAGGGGCAACGGTTGTTTATTTAAGTATAGGAGACGAATTAAAATGCTTTTTCGTAATTGCCGATAGAATAAAAGACGGCGCTTTTGAGGCGATAAGAGGTATTCAAGAGATGGGGAAAAAAGTTATAATGCTTAGCGGAGATAACGAACCGGCTGTTAATTTTATTGCTTCAGTCGTCGGAATACCGCCGAAAAATGCATATTTTAAAATGAAACCGGAGGACAAGTTCGAATTTATAAAAAATTTAAAAAATGGTAAAAAAAGAGAAACGGTAATATTTGTAGGGGATGGTTTAAACGATATTCCGGCTATGGAAGAATCGGATGTTTCTATTTTATCTCCTTCCAAATACGAAATTCCTTTTAATCGTTCAAATGCCGTTTTATTGGATGGAAATTTAAAATCTATTATAAAATTATTTAAAATTTCTTCGGATGTTAAAAAAATTATAAAGGAAAATCTTTTATTTTCATTTATATATAATTTTATCGCAATACCTTTGGCGGTTATGGGAATGCTAAATCCCTTGAGCGCGGCAATTTCTATGATGACATCCAGTATTTTTATAACCCTAAATTCTTTAAAAATACGCAGGCTTAAAAAAAATAGCGTCATAGAAACCCGGAATGAAAAAATATTACAAAAAACAATATTAAATGCTATAAGGGGGTGAATCAAAATGTTTTTTTATCTTATACTTATTCTTATGAGCCTTTTTATGGGACTCGGCTTTTTCTTTTTATTATATTGGGGCATAAAAACCGGACAGTTTAAAAATCCGGAAGAAATAGCAAAAAGAATGCTCAAAAACGAAGAAAAAAGCGCAAAACTAAGGCATTAATTTTACATCAGGCATTTTTTATTATTTTAATTTAAAAGTATGGAGGTTTTATTATGAACGAAAGTCATTCTGAAGAATCCTCAAAAGAATCTTCAAACATCGAGATAAGCGACGGACACGGAGCAATGCCCATATGGCTTATGCTTGTCATTGCGGGGCTTATTATCTGGGGAGTAATTTATTTATATCTTTACTGGTAACCGAAATATTGTTTTATTTATTATCATCTTTACCTTCCTCGGCAAATTTTCTTATATGCAAAAAGCAGGAAGATTGCCGTGGAGGCATTATTTATTTATAGAAAAACATTTCTAAAAATTAAATTAAAATTAAAATGGAGGTGATAATATAAGGATAAAATTTATAAGTAAGTTGTTGCTGGTAATTTCAACGCTTTTTATTATATTCGCTCCGTTGTTAAATATAATAAGAATGAATGTTTTAAAAGGGACTATCGTTTTATTCGGCAAATATTACTTCATTAATGAATTTTACGTATTATGGCTTTTTTTGCTTTTTGTTTTATTTGCTTTTATTTTTGTTTCTATCGTCTTTGGAAGAGTGTATTGCGGATTTATCTGTCCGCAGACCATATTGTCCCAAATCTTCGAAGGATTGTTTGAATATATAAAGAAAAGAATGACAGCAGTTTCAAAACCGGTTATATATGCGGCGGTTTTAATTTTTATGGCAGGATTGTCGCTGTTTATAGGATTTAATTTAATCGCGTATTTTATACCGCCGGCTTTAATTATAAGGCATGCTTTTCTGGAGTTGAATTACCTGACCCCGTACCTGTGGATAGTTGCCGGAGCGGTTACGGCATTAATAATATTTGATATGGTTCTACTGAGGCATAAATACTGCATTTATGCCTGCCCTTACGGTTTCATTCAATTTCTGTTTAACGATACGAGAACTTTAAGAATAGAGTATAAGCCGGTAGATAATGCTTTATGCAAAGACTGCAGCAACTGTACTAATGCCTGTTTTATGAAAATAGACCCTAGAAAAAAAGCCCTTCAGATTCAGTGCGTTAACTGTGGATACTGTATAGACGCATGCAGGGAAAGATTCGATTCTAAGAATGAAGAGGGGGAAAATATATGTTATTCGTTCGGGCTGGAAGAAGATAAAAAAAATCAAACCAAAAACAGACCTTTTTTCTATAAGGTATCTATCGCATTATTTTTATTAATCGGGTCTTTTGTAATATTTATCGCTAAATTTTCTAGTTACCATTATTTGAATCAATCGATATTTAATGTAAATCAAGCTTTTATACCAAGCAATAAAATTATCGCAAATAAGTATAAGCTTATAGTAGAAAATGCTTCGGATAAAACCCGGAGGCTCACATTGAAAGCCGTCAATCCTGATTTGAAACTAAATTTTTTTTCCGGTAGATTAGTAAATATAAAACCCCACGAAAGCATAACCGCTTATCCGGTTCTTTATATAAATAACGGCAGGAATGTGGAAAAGAAATTAAAAATTGGGCCTTATCCCGTAGAATTTCAAATTTTAAATTCAAGAGGGAAAGTCGTTTCGATAAAAAAGACGGTTTTTTTTATAACGAAAAAATAAGGTGGCGAAAATGGAAAAAATTAAAGATTCAAAAATCACCGGACTTTTGATTTTAAGAAGATTTACGCAGATTTTAATAGTCTTTTTATTATTTTTAACACCCGTTTTAGGATTTGTTAGATTAGACAAAAAAACCGACTCTATCATGTTTTTGCATCGCCAAATATATTTGAATTCGGTATCGGTTTATGAAGTAACCCTGTTTTTGTCGTTCCTAATAATACTTGGATATCTAATATATCTGTTGTTTGGAAGAGTCTGGTGCGGCTTTTTCTGTCCCCAGCTTACAATTTATGAATTCAGGGATTACGTTATAAATAAAATAAAAAAATTGTTAGGCAAAGGCGGGATTAAACGCGGCGGTTCAAAAGTAAAACCGGGATTTGCCGAAAAATTTTCCGTTTATTTATTCATAGGAATTTTATCCGCTGCTTTAACTTATTCGCTTTCCTCATATTTTATTAATTTTAATTCTTTGGGTTCGTTGAATCTTGAAAATATTATATATCCTCTGCTTGTAGTGTTTCCGTTATTCATAATGGATTTAACGGTATTAAGACCCAAAATGTGCGATTACTGTTTATACGGCTACACGCAGTCGTCTCTGTCGGACGAAAATTCGATCGGCATAAGCTATAAACCTAGCGGGACCGTCTGTAAAACTTGCGCAGCATATTGCAAAGACGCCTGTCCGCAGGGTTTCGACCCGAGAAATACGCATTTCAGGACATGTTTTAACTGCGCTAAATGCGTCGATGCCTGTCCGGAAAAATTCATTAAGTTCGGTTTTAGAGGAAAAAACAACAGGCTTTCTTTTTTGAATTATAAGGCAGGTTTTCTTGTCGTCGTTTTATTTGCCATAGGAGGATTAATGTATCTGGCGCCTTTCAGGGTCGGGAAAATAAGGTTTACCGCCGCAAATTACAATCTCTATCACTATTGGAATTATAATTCCCCAAGACTAAAAGGATATTTTTTAAATAAATTCGTAATAAACGCTACTAATTTTACCGGTAAAAAAATTGCCGTAAAACCTGAAATAAACAGCCCTGTTTTTTCTAAACACCAGTTTTTGAAAGGACAAAAATCTTTTACCGTATTAAACCCGCACGGAAAAGAAAGGATTATTTTTTATGCGGGAGTAAAAAAGGGGGCATTATCGCCGGGCATCCACGACTTTAAGATGTCTTTGATTTCCCCTAAAACCGGAAAGCCTTTTGAGACCAACACCGTGTCGGTTTATATACCGCATATTTGATTTTTTTATTTAAATGAGTTATATTTGACCCAAATCCCGATTTAGAAATTTTTATATATGAATTGCCGGAATTACTTAATAATGTCATTGCTTCGCTACGCTCGCAATGACGGGATATTGGAATTTATTAAATAGTTTCTAAATCGTGATTTGGGTTTGATATAAAAAAAATCAAAATTAAGAGAAGACCATGAATTCAAATATCATCAATTTGTTTATCGAAATAATAAGCTTAGCGGTTGCTACGGCTACTATTATTATTGCTTTAATGTCCCACATAGACAATAAGATAGACAAGAAAATAGATTCGTTGCGTAACGAGATAAAAGAAGATAACAGAGAAATAAGAAATTATATATTTACTTATATAAGCGATAAATCAAAGAAGGAAACTTTATAAAAACAATTATTTTAGCGTATATATTTTTAACTGTGATTTATTAGTCTTTTTAATAATTATAACCTTTACGGGTTTGTTTAATTTTTTTATCACGCTCATAAGAGAAACCCCCGAACTTGTCAAGAATTTTTTTAAACCAGAAATTCCAGAACGCAATAAATTTAAAATGATATTTCCGGCCTCCCGTAAATATTGAATTCATTTTGTTTAAAATACATATTGACATGTAAGAATATTTAGCATAAAATTAATGTTAATCTAGACATGCTAGATTAATTAATTTTTATGGTTTATTATTTAATAAGTAATAAGGAGATTTAGATATGCATAAAACATGGCAATTACAGGATGCAAAAAATAAATTCAGTAATTTGGTTAAAATAGCCGAAAATGAAGGTCCCCAAATAGTTACAAAA
>JAKASB010000055.1 GCA_021828255.1 bacterium
TTAATCGCTAAATATTATATCAATATCTTTATTCGTTCTTTTTGTCTTTTACTTCTTCGTATTCCGCTTCTACCACGTTTTCGTCTGCAGGCTTAGACTGTCCTTCCCCTGCTTCTCCTCCCGCCGTTCCCGCTCCGGATGCGCCGGCGCCTGCTTCGGCAGCCGTTTTCTTATAAATAGATTCGGCAATGGAATGGGACAATTTTTCTAATTCTTCGGTTATGCGTTTTATGGAATCTACGTTGTCTCCTTCAAGAGCTTTTTTAGCCTCAGCGATTTTTTCTTCGGCGGCCATTTTGTCCGCGGATTCAATTTTATCTCCTGAATCTTTTAACGTTTTTTCTGCAGAATAAACCAAGCCGTCCAAGTGGTTTCTTGCCTCTATCAGCTCTTTCTTTTTAGAATCCTCGTCTTTATGCAGTTCGGCTTCTTTAACCATTTTGTCTATCTCTTCCTTGGATAATCCGCTTGAAGCCGTAATTCTGATGGACTGTTCTTTCCCAGTCCCCAAGTCTTTTGCCGAAACGTGAACTATACCGTTGGCATCTATATCGAAAGTAACTTCCACTTGCGGAACGCCTCTGGGAGCAGGCGGTATCCCCGTTAGCTCAAACCTTCCGAGGCTTTTGTTGTTCGACGCCATTTCCCTTTCGCCCTGCAGAACGTTTATGGTAACCGCGGGCTGGTTATCCGCAGCCGTCGAAAATATCTGACTCTTTCTTGTAGGGATAGTGGTATTCTTCTCGATTAATTTTGTACTCACGCCTCCGAGTGTCTCTATCCCCAGTGATAACGGCGTAACATCCAGCAATAAGACGTCTTTAACTTCTCCTTTAAGAACCGCGCCCTGAATTGCCGCTCCAACCGCTACGACTTCATCCGGATTAACCCCTTTATGAGGTTCTTTTCCGAAATAATCCTTAACTACCTGCTGAACTCTGGGCATTCTTGTCTGCCCGCCTACAAGTACGACTTCATCTACCTGAGAGGTTGCCATAGCGGCGTCTTTTAGCGCCGTTTTAACGGGCCCCATAGACCTTTCGATTAATTCGCCGGTAAGTTGTTCTAGTTTGGCTCTGGAAAGTTTCATATTAAGATGTTTAGGTCCGCTTGCGTCCGCCGTGATAAACGGTAAATTTATGTCGGTTTCTAAAGAAGACGAAAGTTCTATTTTTGCTTTTTCCGCAGACTCTTTTAGCCTTTGAAGCGCCATTTTATCTTTTCTTAAATCTATTCCGTAATCTTTTTTAAATTCATCGGCGATATAATCTATTACTTTCTGGTCAAAATCTTCTCCGCCTAAGAAAGTATTGCCGTTGGTGGATTTGACTTCGAATACCCCTTCTCCGAGTTCGAGTATGGAAATATCAAAAGTTCCTCCGCCTAAATCGTAGACCGCAATTTTTTCTTCCTTCCTTTTGTCTAAGCCGTAGGCAAGAGAAGATGCCGTCGGTTCATTGATAATTCTTAAAACGTCGAGACCGGCTATTTTACCGGCATCTTTTGTCGCCTGCCTCTGCGAATCGTTAAAATAAGCTGGGACGGTAATAACGGCTTCGGTGACGGTTTCGCCGAGATAATCTTCTGCCGTTTTTTTCATTTTCATCAATATCATAGATGAAATCTCTGCCGGAGAATACTTTCTGCCCTTTATTTCCACCCATGCATCTCCGTTTTCGCTTGGAATGATTTTATAGGGACATACCTTCTTAAACGCCTGCACTTCCGGTGAATCGTATTTTCTGCCTATAAGCCTTTTAACCGCATAAATCGTGTTCTCCGGATTTGTAACCGCCTGTCTTTTTGCCGCCTGTCCCACAAGTCTTTCTCCGCTATCGCTTATAGATACTATGGATGGGGTCGTCCTCGTTCCTTCGGAGTTAGCGATTACGACCGGCTCCTTGCCTTCCATAACCGCAACGCAAGAGTTTGTGGTTCCTAAATCGATTCCTATTACTTTTCCCATGATTAAATTCTCCTTAAAACTTTATGATTTTTTTTAATTTTAATTTTAATACAATTATATCTTAAATATATAAATTTATATAATGCTTTATTCTTTATTTTTTAATTTCTAGATTTTACAATAGATACCATAGAAGGTCTGAGCAGTCTCTCTTTGTAAACATAGCCTTTTCTTTTTTCTTCGATGATTTTTCCGTCGGGCTGACCCAAATCTCCGACTATTTCCACCGCCTCGTGAAAATTGGCGTCGAAATTTTTTCCGGAAGTTTCAATGGCTGCAACACCGTTATTTTTTAATATTTTAACGAATTCGCCGTAAGCTAATTTTACACCGTCTACGAATGATTTTAAATTTCCGGAAGAATCCTGCTCTAAATAATACTCCGAATGCCCAATCGCAAGGTCTAAAAAATCCAGAACCGGGAGCAGATCCCTTAAAAGCTTTTCGTTTGAATATTTTAAAGATTCTTCTTTTTCCCTGTTCATCCTTTTTCTGAAATTTTCCAGATCGGCTAAGCTCTTAAGATAATTTAAGTTTGAATCTTCATATTCTTTTTTCAGGCTTTTCAGCACATTTTTTAAATATTTAAGTTCGTCCTCCGCTTCCGCAAGATTTTTAGGGTTCGGAATATCGTCTATATCAAGATCGGTGGAGGCGGCAACGGAACCGCAAGCCTGCCCTTCTACTCTTTTTCCCAGTTCTTCTTCGATATTAGAGTCGTCCTCGCCTGCGCCACCCGCATTTGCGCCTTCATATCCGTCTTTTCCTTCATTTTCATACATCTGCCGCATCTCCCCAAATTTGCCAAATTTGATTTATTTTTTATATAATCTCGCTCAAAAATTCAGCCATAAAATCTATTAAAGGAATAACGTGGGAATAATTCATCCTCAACGGTCCTATTATACCTATAGACCCCTTCAGCATATTATTTTCGCTAATATACGGAGCCGTTATAAAAGAAAGCCCGGGTATTGCCGACCATTCTTCATCCGAACCGATAAATATCTGCTTTGTTTTGCAGTTTTTAGTATGTCCCAGCAGTTTTATTATCATCTTTTTATCCGAAATAGTTTTTATAAGGAATTTTATCTGTTCGTTATCCGCAAATTCCGGTTCTTCCAATAAATCGGCTTCGGGACCGACATATAAGTATTTATCGTAATTATTTTCCGTACCGGCGCAACAAAATACGGCACTGTTTAATATCGAATAGAAATTTTCCTTGTCGTTGCGCATTTCTTCAACGATAATATCCTTTAGATTGTCTAAATTGCATTTTCTATTTTCTATAATTTCATTCAGCTTATTGGAATACCGGCTAAGTTCATTTTGTTTAATATCTTTTGAGATATAAAACGATTTATTTTCGGTAATGCCGTTCTTAAACACGATAATTGCAAGTATATTGTTTGGTTTTATTTTTATAAACTCGATATGCAGAAGATACACGTTTGCGGTATCGGGGGCAAGAACCACTCCCGCATAATGCGATAAATCCGATAACGATATAGAAGCCTGATTTAATATGTCGCCTAAATTTCTATTTTCCAAATTAAATCTTTTCTTTATATTTTCTTTTTGTTCCCGCGTAATCTTTTCGGTTTTCATTAAGCCTTCTATATAAAACCTGTAGCCTTTTGCGGCAGGAACCCTTCCTGCCGAAAAGTGGGGCTGATATATATATCCTTCTTCTTCCAAGGACGCCATTATACTTCTGATGGAAGCGGGGCTTAAATTCAAATTATAATTTTCGGCAATGAACTTAGAGCCGACAGGGCTTGCAGTTCCAAAATATCCTTCTATTATGCCAAGCAGAATTGCCCTGCTCCTTTCGTTTAAATCATTTAATTCATTATAGTTATATTTTTCGCATTTTCCTTCCATAATTTATAATAATACCCTTTCATTTTAGCACTTAAACATTATGAGTGCTAAATATTATTTAATCAACATTTTTATATTTTGTCAAGATTAATCCGTCCATTCTTCAATACATTTAATTTTTTACTTTACATTTTTTAGATAATGCAATAAAATATCATAAAATATGATAATGACAATGCTTTCAAAATTAAATAAATTCTTATCCTCCGTAAAACTTGCTATATTCCTTTTTATAGCAATCGCCGTATTTGCAATGGTCGGAACTTTCATAAATCAAGGCGATACCATAAGCCGGTATAAATCTATTTTCGGATCTCAGACATATCACGTATTATACTGGCTGGGATTTTTGAATATTTACGATTCATGGTATTTTATAGGGCTGGCGGTATTACTGATTATAAATCTTATCATGGCTTCGGTAAACATTTTGCCCCGGACTCTTAAGGCTGTTTTTGGACCATATCCGTCTTTTAAAGCAATGATGGATAAGAAAAATCCTAAAGCGGTATATGAGGTTATCGAATCAAAAAAAAATATCGAAGAAATTAAAAAAACTCTGAACAAAAAATTTGGTAAGCCGTTCACGGAAAAAGGGAATAAAGACGGCGCAAACATAGAATTATACTACTCTAAAAATGCAATTTTCAGGTTTTCTCCGTTTATCGCTCATTTCAGTGTCATAATAATTATCATAGGCGTAATGTTAAACTTTAGATACGGCTTCAGGTCTTATACCAATATAAAAGTAGGCGAAAAGACTAATGTCTCTTATCTTCTTAAAAATCAAAAACCGATAAAACTTCCTTTTATTATAAGGCTAGACAAATATGAAACAAAATATTATCCGGACGGCATACCTAAATCATATATAAGTAAAATCAGCATTATCAAGAAACGTACGCATACAAATGTCCTCACAAAAAATGTTATGGTAAACCACCCTCTTACTTATGACGGAATAACCATATATCAAGCAAGTTATGGACAGTATAAGCCGACTAAAGTTATAGTGCGTATTTTAGTACTTAATTTAAAAGAACCTAAATTTAGAAAATACGTATATGCGGAAACAGGTAAAGCATATCCAGCCGGTATAGACAATTTAAATTTTCGTTTTATTCCGTATAAAAATCCAAAAAGGGACGAAATTCCATTTTATTTAAAAATATTAAAAGCAAATAAAAAAAACGGGACGGTTAAAACTATTCTTTTTCATGTCCTACCGGATAAGAATTTGAAAGAACAGATTGTTTTTGCAAAATATAAACATGCAGCCTTCATATACAGCGGGATAGATAAAGTAAAAACCTATTATTACAGCGGCGTGGAAATATCTAAAAATACCTACGTATCTATAGTCTGGATAGGATCCATTATTCTTGTAATATCTATGTTCTTTTCATTCTTCTTTAATCACGAAGAAGTATGGGGTTCTTTAACGAACCTTGAAGATGAAAAGAAAGTACGAGTTGAAATTCTGGCTATTCCTAAAAAGAAATTTGAATCGTTCTATAGAAATTTCAGTAAAAAAATTGAAATAATAAAAAAAGAATTAAAATTAAAATGAGGGAATATTATTATGTTTGCCAATGTATCAGCCCTTGACGGCTCTTTATATTTTACGATATCTTTGTTTTTTGTACTTGCATCTTTTGCCGGATATTTTATTTTTTTATTCACCGGAAACAAAACTATTTCAAGAATATCTTTCGGCATTTTAATTGCAGGGTTTATAATACAAACAGCCGGATTCGTTATAAGATGGATCTATGCTTATAAAATAGGCATAGATACCCCGCCGTTAGTTGACCTTTACGATTCTATGGTATTTTTCGCCTACGTTATCATATTAGGATTTATTTTAATAAGGATATTCTATGATTTCGACGCGCTGGGCTTTATAATAACTCTCGTCGCCTCGCTTGCCTTGGCGTTTGCTTCTTTTTCCCCTCTTGCTCCAAGCGCAATAGAACCTACTATTCCGGCTCTCCAGAGTTATTGGCTGCTTTATCATATTGTTGCCTTGTTCCTATCTTATGGAGCGTTTGGAGCTTCGTTTGGGCTCGGCATACTTTATTTAATTAAGAGCGGCAAAAGCAATAAAAAACAAGGTAGATTTTTAACCCTCCTGCCTTCTTCAAATATTATCGAAGAGGCGATTTATAAGGTAATAGTATTCGGATTAGTTTTTTTAACGGCGGGAATAGTTATAGGAGCGGCATGGGCGGATAGCGCATGGGGCGGCTACTGGAGCTGGGATCCCAAAGAAACATGGTCGCTTATTACGTTCCTTACTTATATGCTGTTCATTCATGCAAGATTTACTAAGGGTTGGGGCGGAAAAAAAATGGCATGGATTGCCGTCATCGGATTTGTGGTCGTAATATTCTGCTATCTCGGCGTGGATTTAATAATTCCTGGACTCCATTCATATGCGACGCCAGGCTCGGCTCCCTTATTATAATAATATATAATAATCGGGATATATTATATTTTAGAGTTCAATAAACGGGGGCTTTGTCTGTAATTTTTATGAATAAGACGGAAAAAGAGTTTAAAACGACAGTCTTGCCTTTTAAACCTTATATTTACAGCGGCAGATTTGCAGATAATATTAAAGATTTAGTCGCACCGCCTTACGATGTAATAAGTAAAGAGCTTCAAGGCGACCTTTATGCAAGGTCTAGATATAATATCGTCAGGCTCGAATTCGGGAAAGAATCTGCAGGCGATAATGAAAAAGAAAATAAATATACAAGGGCAGGCAGCCTTTTCAAAGAATGGATAAATAAAGGAGTTTTAAAAGCGGAATCAGACAACTCCATTTATATTTATACTCAGACGTTTAATATTGAAAATGTTTCATACGAAAGAATAGGATTTCTATCGCTGTTTATGCTTCCGGAATCCCAGGATAATAATTCTATTTATGGTCATGAAGCCACCCTTTCCAAACCTAAAGAAGATAGATTTAAACTTATAGATGCCGCAAAAGCGAATTTTAGCCCTATTTTTTCTGTGTTCGAAGACAAAAATTCCGTAGTTTTAAATATTTTAAAAAAATCCATAAAAGACGGCATTGCCGAAAAACTTTTTGATTTTAATGACGAAAATGGTATTAATAATGTCTTATACCGGGTCAATAGCATAAACATCATCGGACTTATCCAAAATGAAATGGGGGATAAATCTGTTTATATCGCCGACGGTCACCATAGATTCGAAACCTGCATTAATTTCAGGGATTACGTTAAAAAACAAGCTATAAAAGGGATTAACGCGGACTCGTGTCTTATGTATTTTGCACCTTCAAATCAGGACGGACTTGTTATTTTGCCGACGCACAGGGGTATAAAAGGAAAGAGTATAGATACCCAAAACTTCCTAAAAATCATAAAAGAAGATTTCAATTATCAAGAAACAAGTCTTGATGGATTACTTAAAGAAAACAAAAAAGCCGGAAAAAACTCCGTCTCCTTCGGATTTGCCCATAAAATGGGAAGAGGATTTATTTTATCGTTTAAAAATGCTCCCGATAATCAGGATAATAAAAATAAAGATAAATCAGACAATAATCCTTTAGAAAAATTAGATGTTTCTATTTTACAGGAATACATATTGAAAAAAGCTTTAAATATCACGCAGGAAGAGATAGATACCCAGAAATATCTCGTATATGAAAAGGATGCGAAAAAAGCTTTAGAAAAAGTAAAAAACGGGAATTTAGAGGCTATTTTTTTTATGAATCCAACTAAAATCGAAGACGTCGTAAAAATTGCTTCGTTGAACTTGAGAATGCCTCAAAAATCAACCTATTTTTATCCTAAAATTATCAGCGGATTAGTTATTAACCCGCTGATAAAATAAACATAAATTACAAATAAATATCTTATCTAATTGTTCTAAACAAAATAGGGTATCCGTTTAGAATCTCTTTAGAAATTATAACCCGCTTCGTCGTGCTGGGTGATATCGAGACCCATTGCTTCGGTTTCTTTATCTACGCGCAAGCCCATAACTTTATCTATCACTTTAAAAATTATAAAACTCATAGTAAAGGAATAAGCCGCAACGCAAACCACGGTCAACAACTGAATCCACATTTGCCCTGGATTGCCGTAAAATAAACCTCTCCCCGCTGGATTAATTAACGGGTCGGCAAATAAACCGGTCGCAAGCGCTCCCCATGCCCCGCCTGTAGCATGCACGTTAAATGCGTCGAGGGCATCGTCATAGCCGAATTTCGGCTTAACAAAAACAACCATTGAATAACATATTACACCTGCTACAAAACCTATAATGATAGAGGCTATCGGATTGACGAAACCCGATGCGGGAGTTATTGCAACAAGTCCCGCTACCGCGCCGGAAACCATACCTAGAGTCGTCGGTTTTCCGCTTCTTATCCATTCCGCAATCATCCAGCCGATAGCGGCAGCCGCCGTAGCAGTATTTGTTACTAAAAATGCCGAGGTGGCAAGAGGACTTGCCTCTAAAGCGCTTCCGGCGTTAAACCCGAACCATCCGAACCATAAAAGAGCGCCGCCCAGAATGGTATAGCCTAACTGGTTCGGCTGAACGATATTTTCCTTCATGTATCCTTTTCTTCTTCCAAGAACAAGCGCCCCGGCAAGACCGGCGACGCCTGAATTAACATGAACAACCGTTCCACCCGCAAAATCTAATGCGCCCATTTTTTGAAATAACCCTCCAAGTCCCCATACCGCCTGAGCAATCGGAGCATAAACTACGGTAAGCCATACTATCGTAAATACTATCCACGAAGAAAATTTAATTCTTTCCACTAAAGAACCGCTGACGAGAGCAACGGTTATAATTGCGAACATAAGCTGGAACATCACGTAAATATAAGAAGGTATCGTGCCGTCGTACCTGGAATGCTGGTTTTCCTTCATCACAAATAAACCGACATATTTGAGACTTCCAATTATTCCGCTAAAGGCATCCGGTCCGAAAGCCAAAGAATATCCCCATAAAATCCAGATAACGCTTACGGTGCATATGGTAATAAAACTTAGCGATATGGTATTTAATACGTTTTTTCTTCTCACCATTCCGCCGTAATAAAAACCGAGCCCCGGCGTCATTATTAAAACCAGTGCGGATGATGCGAGAACCCATGCGATGTTTCCGCTGTTAAACGCCGGAATCTTTGGCGCGGCGGCAAATACCGGACTTACCCATGAAAACAAAACTAAAGACAATCCGCCTATTAAAGACCATACATAAATTAAAGGTATTTTAAAATTTTTAATAAGATTCATAATTTTTCCTATCCCTCCTCTTTAGAGTTTATTTTTAA
>JAKASB010000056.1 GCA_021828255.1 bacterium
AGTTGCCTTTTATGCTTTTAAAAAATGATTCTTTATATATAAGATTATAAACATTTTTATGTTTATGAATATTTTTATGTTTCCTTTTCTTTAACTTTAAATAGAAATAATTTATGTTTTCGCTAGATTCTTTTGAAAAAAACGGCTCGGCTTTATGCGCAAAGCCCGTAAAATATATACTCGATAATACTTTACCCGAAACTTTTTTTCTTTTTGCTATTAAAACAGGGTAAACATAATTAAATTCTAAGATCTTTGAATGGAATTTATCGAAGATCAAACCCGCTTCGTAAAACGGCGTCGAGGATTTAGCCGTATAATATCTTGCACGGTTTAGCGATATAAATGTAAAATACAGGAAAGTTATTATGATCGCAAATATAAACATTGCAATCATAACTTCCAATAAAGTAAAACCGTTATTTTTATAAATGGGCTGATTCATAAACATAACTTCGGCATTTTATTAATTATAATTATAATACTATATCTTAAATCACCGTTAGGAATTTATTTTCCGGGATTTTTAGCCTATGCTAAGAATGACTTAAATTTCTACCGGCAATTTTGGGATATAATATAGTATTGAATATTCTAACATTAAAACAGGTGTATCGAAATGGACGCAAAATTTAAAAGTCGGATAATCGGGATAACCGGCAAGGTATTTTCAAAATTCAAATTAAAACCGGTCCCGATACTTATAGCATTTTTATTTATTTTAATTTTATCTTTTTTTACATATTTTTTCATGTTTTATTTTTTTCCGTATAATAAACTAAAAAAGCCTATAGAAAATTATGCCGGGAGCAACCTTGGAATAAAATTAAAGATATCTTCCATTTATCCGTCATTTCCATTTAATATTAATTTAAAGGGCGTAAATTTTATTAAAGAAAACGGAAATTTAACGGCTGATTCGTCTCTTATAACCTTCAATGCCTCTCCGTTTATTCTTTATTATATGCTTATTAAGAAAATTCCTGCAGACATATATATTCAAAATATCAAGTTCAATTCAATAAATTCAGGATTTTTTAAAATACCGGGCTTTAGTTTAAATTTAATACATGCAAAGATTTTATTTAAAGAGGGTAAAAAAGGAGAATTAATTACCGGCAATATAAATTTTAGAGGGGATATTAACGGAACTGCCGGCAATATATCGGTTTTGTACGACAAAATCATAAAAATTAACCATGCCGTAATAAAAATAAAACCTCAAAAACCGGCCGCTAAAAAGTTCATGCCCATACTTTCCGCCATTTTCAAAAAAGGCGGCAACGGATATTATATTTATATTGCAAATAACCTATTTCTATGATATTTTTTATAATACAATATCGTTTTTTATGATATTATAAATATTATATAAATAATATCAAATAATAATTAATAATCATTAACTAATTTCGGGGGATACTAATGATGTGGGGTTTAGGTTACGGTAATTCATGGCCGGTGGTGGGATTTGGCATGGGAATAGCAGGAATTTTCTTTAGCATTATAATGATGCTTTTCCCTATCGCTATTATTATTGCTATTGTCTATTTTATAATATGGGCGTTCAAAACCCAGCAGGACAAAGACAGATATTACCACGCCGGTAATGGCGCCAAAGAAGACGACCATATGAGCATACTTAAAAAAAGGTACGCCAAGGGTGAAATAACAAAAGAACAGTTCGAAGAGATGAAAAAAACACTTAAAAACGATTAATTTAAAGATTTTTAGACATCTTATTCACATTATTCACACTTATACATAAAAATCTTTTTAATGGCGGGACTGACTATAAGTTTTATAAGTTTTGGTTTTGCGAAAATAAAAATAATAAAGAGAATTGAATTTTCGTTATGAGCGCTATTAAGAATGAAAATAATAAAAATGCCGGCGGTTCAGAAGATATCGAGGCTTCCGAATCGCAAATCGCCGTTCACTGGAAAGAAGAAGCCTTAATTAGTCCGTCCGTTAAATTTATTGCGCAAGCTAACATGACCGACCCTAATATCCACGAACGTTTCAAGATGGAAAACTTTCCCGAATGTTTCAGGGAATACGCCGATATGCTTACCTGGGATAAATATTGGCATACGACGCTCGATGCTAACAATCCTCCTTTCTGGAAATGGTTTGTCGGCGGCAAACTAAATGCATCCTATAACTGCGTCGATAGACATTTAGCAAAATATAAAAATAAAGCCGCATTTATATTTGTACCGGAACCGGAAGAAGAATCTCACATAGTAATTACATATCAGGAGCTTTATGCGAGAATAAACGAGTTTTCGGCGCTTTTACGGAGTTTTGCGGAACTTAAAACAGGCGACAGGATAACTTTTCATCTTCCGATGACTCCCGAACTTCCAGTCAGTATGCTTGCGAGCGCAAGACTCGGCATTATTCATTCCGAAGTTTACGGCGGTTTTAGCGGTCAGGCATGCGGCGACAGGATTGCCGATTCGGGGAGCAGGGTGCTTGTGACGATAGACGGTTATTATAGATCCGGCAACCTTATTGATCATAAAATAAATGCCGATATAGCCGTGGAAAGAGCAAAAGATCTCGGTCAGCCTGTTGATAAGGTTCTTGTATGGAGAAGGTACCCCGGCAAATATGTTTCAAAATCTCCAATGGTAAAGGGCCGTGATTTTTTTATAGACGAGGTTATTAAAGATTTTCGGGGCAAACTCGTTGAACCGATATCAATGCCGGCAGAAGCGCCTTTGTTTATCATGTATACCAGCGGGACGACGGGTAAACCTAAGGGTGCGCAACACGGCATAGGCGGATACTTATCCTATGTGGCAGGCACATCCAAATATATACAGGATATACACCTTGAAGACGTATACTGGTGTATGGCGGATATAGGCTGGATTACCGGTCATTCATATATTGTTTACGGTCCATTGGCATTAGCGGCAACAAGCGTAATGTATGAAGGCGTTCCGACTTATCCCGATGCGGGCAGAGCATGGAGGATTGCGGAAAGACTCAATGTAAATATCTTTCACACTGCTCCTACATCCATCCGCATGTTACGAAAAACCGGCCCCGACGAACCAAAAAAATACGGCTATCATTTCAAACACATGACGACGGTGGGAGAACCGATAGAGCCGGATGTATGGAAATGGTACTATGAAATCGTCGGCAAGAGAGAGGCTGTTATTGTAGATACGTGGTGGCAGACTGAAAACGGCGGTTTTTTGTGCAGTACTATCCCCGCTCTCGATTTAATGAAACCCGGAAGCGCTGGTCCCGGTTTGCCCGGTATATACCCTGTTATTTATGACGAAAACGGAAAAGAAGTTAAGGCTGGTTCGGGAAAGGCGGGAAATATATGCATAAGAAATCCATGGCCCGGCATTATGCAAACGATATGGGGCGATTCCGATCGCTTTGTAAATACTTACTATGCAAAATATAATAAAAACAAATTCAGTAAAGATTGGCGCGACTGGCCATACTTTGCGGGGGACGGCGCTATGGAAGCTTCCGACGGATATTATAGGTTATTGGGAAGGATAGACGACGTAATAAATGTTGCGGGGCATCGTCTTGGAACAAAGGAACTGGAGTCCGCGTGCTTAACTGTGCTTGAAGTAGCGGAAGCCGCCGCTGTACCGGTTATAGATGAAACAAAAGGCAGGGCGCCTGTCGTTTATATAACGCTTAAGCCGGGTTTCGAAGGCAAAGAGCATGAAGTTATCCAAAAGGTGATTTCAACCATAGAAAAAGATATCGGCAAAATAGCAAGACCAAAGTATGTTTATATTGTTCCAGATATGCCTAAAACGCGTTCGGGTAAAATTATGCGCCGTGTGCTTTCAGCCATACCAAATAAATTAGATATCGGGGATATTACGACGCTTGCCAATCCGGATGTCGTAGAAAAAATTAGATTACTCGTGCAGGAGAAAGAAACGCTTTTTATGAGGATGTAAAGAAATTTTAAAATAAATGAAGCAATACGACGATAGATATTTTATGAATATAGCCTTAGAAGAGGCTAAAAAAGCAATGGAAACCGGCGAAGTGCCGGTTGGGGCGGTCATAGCAAGCGGCGTAGGCGAAATAATTTCTTCGGCTTTCAATACCGTAGAAAAAGATTGCTCTTGTATAATGCATGCAGAAATCAAGGCAATTTTGGACGCGCAAAAAAATCTTAAAAACTGGAGGCTCGATGAATGTTCGTTATATGTAACGCTTGAACCATGCATAATGTGCTGTGGGGCAATTCTTTTATCCAGAATATCAAGGGTGGTTTACGGAACGATAGACCCCAAAGGTGGATCGTCTTCAACTATTCTTAACGACAAAATAGAGGTAGTTTCAGGTGTTAGGGAAGAAGAATCCTCTCTCCTGCTCAAGTTGTTTTTCAAATCAAAAAGAGAAATTCCCAGATTCGTGAAGTAGGAAAGGAAAAGGGGGAAAGGAAAAGGGGGAAAGGTGTCAGATTTATTTATGCAGAAAGGAATACGGAATATAAAAAAGGTGTCAGATTCTTATTTATTACAGTCTTAAAATTTAATAAAATAATATGTAGAAAGGAATATGGAATAAATAAATCTGACACCTTTTTTAAAGGAATAAATTGATCTGACACCTTTTTTATTTTTTAAATCTGACACTTTTTTTGGTTCTTTGCTTTTTTAATCAGCTCCAGAGTAGTAGCACTATCGGGACAATTAAAATCGTAAAAATGTTGACGACCTTAATCATCGGATTAATTGCTGGGCCGGCCGTATCTTTATAAGGGTCGCCGACCGTGTCGCCAGTCACTGCGGCTTTATGTGCTTCACTGCCCTTGCCGTATTTTTTTCCTTTGTATTCAAATCCTCTTTCTATAAGTTTCTTGGCATTATCCCATGCCGCGCCGCCGCTTGTCATAGAAATAGCGACAAAAAGACCGGATATGATAGTTCCTAATAAAATTCCGCCGAGAACCTGCGGTCCCATCGTCAAGCCGAAAATTATCGGACCTGCGATCGGTATAAAAGCAGGAAGTATCATTTGCCTTAATGAAGACTTAGTAACTATATCGACGCATTTGCCGTATTCAGGCTTGCCCGTTCCTTCCATAATACCCGGAATTTCTTTAAACTGCCTTCTAACCTCTACGACTATGTCGCCTGCGGCTTTTCCGACAGATTTCATTGCAAGTGAAGCAAAAATATATGGAAGCATTGCGCCTAAGAAAAGCCCTATAAGAACTTCGGGTTTGGAAATAGAAAAAGATATATTGGGTATGCCTACTTTAATTAAATCGGAATATTCTCCGAAAAGAACTATTGCCGCAAGAGCCGCAGAGCCGATGGCATATCCTTTCGTTACGGCTTTGGTAGTATTACCTACTGCATCAAGCGCATCCGTAGTTTCCCTTACGTCTGCCGGAAGCTCGCTCATTTCCGCAATTCCTCCCGCATTGTCGGTAATCGGTCCAAACGAATCTACGGCTATTACCATTCCCGCCATAGAGAGCATACTAGAAGCGGCAACTGCAACACCGTAAAAACCTGCAAAATGATACGAAAGCAAAATGCCAAAGACAATTGCAATAACCGGAAGAGCGGTTGACATCTGTCCTACCGCAAGCCCTGCGATAATGTTGGTTCCGTGACCTGTAGTAGAAGCCCTAGCGATAGATTTTACCGGCGAAAAACTCGTTGAAGTAAAATAATCGGTAATAACTATAATAAGCGCGGTTAAAACAAGACCGACTAAAGACGAATAATAATAGTCCATTGCCGAATAATTACCTACGCCGTTCATAAACCACATTGTAAAGAAATAATATACAATTGCAGAAATGATTCCGGTTGCAAATAATCCTTTATATAATCCATTCATAATCTTTTCTTTTGCAGGAGCGCTTACGAAAAAAACACCCGCTATTGAAGTAAATACCGCTATGCCGCCGAGTAAAAGCGGATAAAGTATCGCCTTCATTAATGCGCTTTCACCGTAACCGTAGCCTCTAAAAGTTGAATAAGCCAACAGTATAGATGCTATTATCGTAACCGAAAAAGTCTCGAATACGTCTGCTGCCATACCTGCGCAGTCGCCGACATTATCGCCTACCTGGTCGGCTATAACCGCCGGATTTCTTGGGTCATCTTCAGGGATGCCCGCTTCGACTTTTCCGACTAAGTCTGCTCCGACGTCTGCGGCTTTAGTATAAATTCCTCCGCCGAGCCTTGCAAAAACGGATATAAGACTGCATCCGAACGCAAAACCTATCAATGAATTGATTACTCCCTCTAAACCGCCTATAGAATGACTGATAAGCATAAAGATCGATATGCCTAAAACACCCAGGCCTAAAACCATTAAACCGGTAACAGAACCGCCCTTAAATGCAAATTTTAATGCGGCTTTGACTCCTTTATGAGCTATCTGCGCGGTTCTAACATTTGCCCTTACGGCATTAAACATTCCGAGATAACCGGCTAAAGTCGATAAAATCGCCCCGAGTAAAAAACCTGACGCCGTTAGAATGCCAAACTGCCGTATCCAGATACCGCCGATAAATATTAAGGCAAAAATAATAATTCCGACGATAGCAACGGTTCTGTACTGTCTGTTAAGAAAAGCCGTTGCGCCCTCCTGGATAGCTTTTGCAATCCGCTTCATTTTCTCGGAACCTTCATCGTGCTTCAATGCCCAGATCGTCACCATTATACTGTAAATAACGGCAATAAGACCGGCAATGATTCCGAAAATCATAGCTTTGCCAAATAGATTCATGTCCAAAACCCCTCCTGATTAAATTTTAATGAAATTAAATTTAACAAATATGCTAAACATATCAACTAATTTCAACGTTATTAAGATTAAGGCTTTTAGCTTTTTCTTTTAAATTTGCAAAATAAATTGCGACTGGTCTGTATGCCAAATGCGACCATTTAGAAAAAGGGACTTCTATGATTAACATAGGGAATAAAATCATTAAATGCACCAGATATATATAAAAAATGCCGGCTACCGGATAATTATAAACTATCGAAGCCCTCAACAAAACTCCGCTGACCCCGGTTAAAAATAATAATATTACGAACATCCAGTCGGTATGATGGGAGAATTTGCTCCTTTCTATCTTTTTAGTGAGTCTTTTGATTACAAAATAAACCGTGCCGAATATAAGCCCTATACTGGCAAAATAATCGAATAAAATTATATGGAGATAGGGCAGGCTGTTTTCAGCCTGAAACCAGTCTAAAAAGAACACTATGCCGACAAACAATACCACATAACTTATCACAAGAAAAAGATGCGTAAGCCAGAAATTGTATTGTCCGGTCATAAGTTTTTTAGAATAAGATTCTTCGGAATCGTCGCATTTCGCATATCTGTACTGTGTAAAAAAATTGAACATCATCGACCAGCCCTCGGTGAAATAAAGTTTTAACGGTATTTTCACGGCGCCATCGCTTAGAACGGTTTTCCTGAACATATTATAAATAAAAGACGTCAGTATCACTCCAAGAAATACCGTAATAGGCCAATCAAAAAAATAATCTATTTTATCCGGAGATACCGCCTGTCCCAGCGCGGCTCCAGCCGCAGGATGCAGACCGAAAAGAACCGCCCATTCTATTAATACTCCGAGAGCGACTATTAATACTGCAATATATTCCGCATATTTCGATTTATATAAAATTTTTGATATACCCGTCCAGTCGTATGTGCTTATTAAGAACCGGCGAAGCGACATCATTAATTCTCCGGGTTCGGCTTTTCTCGGACAGTTTTTGGAACATTCGCCGCAGTAATAACATAACCACGGGTTTAAGTCGCTTACCAACTGCTCTTTTATTCCCCACCCGGCTAGTATCATTTCCTTTCTGGGAAAGGGTCTGTCTTCCGTCGATAACGGACAAACTGCCGAGCATGTTCCGCACTGGAAACATTTTTTGAAATTGCTTTCACCAACTTCGTTTATATATTCAACTAACTCGTTGTCGGTCTTTATTACGGTATTTTTCAAAATAACCCCCCTCAAAAACCTTTATATGGATTTGGTCCAAGCGATTTAACTTTATTAACAAAATCTTCCACTATTTCAGGCAATTTCATATAGTCTGTATATTCTAGCTGGACCTGTCTGACTCTTTCTTCCTCAAGAACCAGCCTCGTAAGAGTTTCTTTAAGATTTATCATCCTATACGATGCAAGCTCCGAACCCTTTACGAAATGACACTGGTAATCGTCTCCGAATTTACATCCTAACAAAAGTATTCCGTCGATACCCTTAGAAAGGGCATCGGCATACCAGACGTTGTTGATAGAGCCAAGGCATCTGACCGGTATTACTCTTATATTTGAAGATAAATTTATTTTATTAAGCCCTAATATATCGAGCGCCGGATACGAATCGTTTTCGCAGGCAAATACCAGTATCCTGTAGTTCTCGTCGGTAGGGTCTTCCGGTACATAAATACTTTTTATCATAGAGCCGATAATATCCGGCGAATAATTCTTGAAAGATATAATTCTTACCGGACATGCCCCCATACAGACCCCGCATCTTCTACATCTTTCGGGATTAGGCTTAGGCGTCCCTTTTTCGTCTTCGTCTATCGCGCCGAAAGGACACTCCTCGGTGCATCTTTTACACTGCGTACACCTTGGAAGATCGAAAAAAGGATAAGTCATATCGTTTGAACGTGGATGAACCGCTTTACCTTTAGAAGTCTGCTTTATACACTGCACCGCTTTTAAAACTGCGCCTTTTGCGTCGTCCACAGAAAAAACGGTATCTAGAGGCATCCTGACCGAACCGGCAGGATATATCCCCGTTCTTCTCGATTCGTAAGGGAAGCATATAAAATTGGAATCGGGAAATCCGTAAATCAGGTCGGGCATTTCTTTTCCCTGTCTGTATGTAAGATTTAATATTCCGCTTTTATTTATCTGAGCCGGTACTCCTGTATTTACAACTGCGCAAGAAGCCGCTTCTGCCGCAGT
>JAKASB010000057.1 GCA_021828255.1 bacterium
CAAAAAAAGTTCTTGACTTAATCTCTATCTTTGAAATAAAATATTAATATCTCATAATTACTACCTTAATTTTTAAAATGATTTTTAAAATTTGAAAAACTAAATTTTTACGGATTTTTTTGTCTAAAAGATAAAAATAAAATATTAGGTTTAATATTAATTGAAAAAAACAATTACATATTTTCCGGGCTGTATAGATTCCCAAAATAAAAGAAAATCAGAGGATATATTCAAAAAGTTGGGTTTAGAAATTGAGTTGGTTTCAGAATGGAACTGCTGCGGCGCTCCGCTTTCCCGCTATAAACCGGATTTCTTTAATAAAGTCGTGATGCCCCTTAGAAATCTTGGAATATCCCAGCAAAAAGGCGGAAACTTTTTATATTCCGGCTGTCAGGTTTGCGTAAGACAGATAAACGAAGCAGTTAAAATAATCAATTCCGATTCAATGTTTAAAAATCAAGCCGATTATAGTCTTAAGCCTTTCAATGCAAACCTGAGAGAAGCTAAAACCGGTTTAACCGGAGCTGTCCACCTTTTAGATATTATCACCGATCCTAAAATAGAAAGCCGTCTTTTAAATAACGCCTCGAGAAATATAAGCGGTAGTTCGATACTGCTCTACACAGGATGTTATTCCGATGCCGACAAAATAGACCATTTTAAAAACGTATTAAACCTTCTCGGTGCGAAAGTCAACATATACGGCGAATGTTGCGGAGGGGAGAAGTTACAGAATACTACTCCCGTTCATTCTAAAAGAATGGAAAATGTCAACGCCGTAGATGCATTTTTTAAGTTAATCAATCAAAAAGCCGATGAAACAGATTCCGACTACATACTTGCAACATGTTCCATGTGCGAAAAAAACATAAGCGACGGCATTGATTTATCCGACCTTAATATTTTTGCCCCCATAATAGGACTCACGGAATTCATAGGATTCTTATTCGGGTTAGAGGGATGCGGAGATTTAATAACCGGCGGAAATAATAATAGTAATGGTAATGATAAAACGTTAAAAGAATATTGCATATAAAACGTTAAAATATCTAAAAATGGAGGTAAAAATGGATTTTGAAGAGCTAAAAAACGAGAAATTCATGCGGGTAAAAGATAACAGGCTTATGAAAATAAAGCCTGACCATCGCCCGCAGGAATCATCAAAGGATTACGACACCGTACGCTATTCGACTTGTACTAATATGTGCGAGAGCGGCTGCGGACTTAAAATATTTTTAAAAGACGGTAAAATTGTAGATGTTATGGGCGATGCCGAACATCCGCAAAGCAGAGGCGGTCTTTGTTCCAAAGGCGTCGGACAGATTCAGTGGTGGTACGATCCGCTTAGAGTTCACTATCCTATGATGAGGAAGACTTTAACGGAAGATTTTAAAAGAGTATCATGGGACGATGCGCTTGATTTTGCCGCGGAAAGATTAATTAAACTGCACGATGAATTTGGTCCTGAAGCTCTTACCGTTTTTAGAACGGGAAGATCTTCGTTCGGAAACAAAGAAGGAGCCGCAAGGTTTGCCAGAATTTTCGGAACTCCTAACGTTTACGGTCAGGGTCCTATCTGCTGTGAAAGCCCGGGTGTAGCTATGAATTATGTTTTCGGAGCAAAAGGTTTGGGCAGGCTTATGAATCCGTCGCAGGACTGGAAAAATTCAAAATGCATCCTTGTCGTAGGAACAAATATGGCGGCGCAGGAAACTATTACTATGACCCACCTTCTCGATGCAAGGGATAACGGCGCATTTTTAATAGGAGTTGACCCGCGCTTCAATGCAACGCTGTCTAAATGCGACATCGGAATGAGAATTCGCTCCGGTTCCGACGCTATTTTATTTCTTGCAATGGGAAATATTATTATCAAAGAAAAACTTTACAATAAAGAATTCGTAGATAAATGGGTTACCGGATTTGAAGAGTACTCTAAAGAATGTGCGCAATGGACTCCGGAAAGGGCGGAAAAACTTACTTACGTTCCAAAAGAAATGATTATAGAAGCGGCAAGGAGATTCGGCTCCGCCAGACCAGCTTCCGTAACCGGCAATTTAGGCACTGCGCAGATTTACAATTCCAACAACGTCAACAGGTCTATTGCGGCTCTTCTGGCGCTTACCGGTTCTATAGGAGTCAAGGGCGGGGGCTGGAACTGGCTTCATAACTGCCGTCCTCCGTTAAATTACGGCAATGATTTAAAAGTTCTTCCGGACTTTAAAAGACCGCAAATAACGGATAAATTAATATCATGGGGCGACAGTTCGGTTCCATGCATTATAAATGCGATGATGTATGAAAAGCCGTATCCGGTTAAGGGTATTATATGGAACGGCGACCACTTGCCGCAGTTTCCTAACTCTTGGAAAATGGAAGAAGCCATGAAAAGAAATATAATAAATATACATCTTTCCATATATCCTAATCATACGTATATGTTCAGCCATGTCGCATTTCCCATAGCAATTTCCGTCGAAACGGACAGCATCTGTCATCACGGCAACAACAGGCTTATTCAATGGCACAACAAAGTAATACCTTATCAGCATGAACACAGGCCTGATATCGATGTTTTCGACGGTCTTACAAAAAGACTTAAAGGACATGCCGGACACTTCGATAAAGTAGAATTTAATCCATGGGGATATTACGAAGACGGTCCCGATAAAGGAAGAGTCAACGAAATTAAAATGACTGATTTTTTTAACGAACAGGAAACGACCACGAGAGGGATTACTTACGACGTGTTAAATCCCGAAAAAAATCCTAAGGGCGGGCTTATGTGGCCGGTTTTTTCAAAAAAAGAGGCGGTATTTCAAGACGAAGAGGCGGTTTTAAGAGGAAAATGGATAATGTATAAGGAAGGCGAGAATTACCCCGAAACGGATAAAAGATTCCCTACTCATTCAGGCAAGATAGAAATAGCCTCCGATGCCTTAGAAAAAATAGGCTGGTATAAAGTTCCTACTCAGGTCGAAGGTTCAGAATCCCCTATAGGCAATTTTGAAAGAGCAAAGAAATATCCGTTGGTTTTGAATACTACCCGTATTGCCCAGTCTTTTCATGAGGGGGGGCACTGGTGGCCATGGAACGACGAGCTTGAACCGGACAGGAATATAGAAATAAATCCTGCTACCGCCGCCGTTATGGAAATAGAAGACGGAGATATGGTTATAGTAGAAAACGACAGAGGATGGGTAGAAGGTCCTGCCTGGGTAACGGAGATGGTTCCGGAAGACGGGATATGGGCAAACTTTGGATTCGACAGATATCAGCCGTTTCATCCTTATGAATCTATTAATACGGTAATAGACGATATAATAAAAGATCCGGTTTACGGACAGATACAGTTTAAAGCAGTTCTTTGCAGGGTTTATAGGAAAGGCGACCCTGATCCGGAAACTACCGCCAAAAATACATTAGAATTTTTGCAGAAAAAATTTCCTGAAGTCTGGGACCCGAAATATCAGGATAAAAACGTTATCGTCGGAAAATGGAAAGACCACTGGAAGGAATATCACGAACTTAGCATCGGCTGGAAAAAACTCGTAAACTTTAAAGAGCCTGTGGAATGTACGCCCGACTCGTGCGACATCCGCAGATATTAAATAAAATTTAGCCGGATTGTTGCCGCCGCTTATACGGTTGAGGCAATCCGGTAATTAAATTATAACTATAATATAAAAAATAGGAGTATAAATATGTCTTCGGAATACGGATTCGACAGATTTCATCTTGGAGAGGAAAGGGCTTCCAGGATTACTCTAAAATCATCCACTCCAAAATATTCAATGAAGGTAAATATAGACAGGTGTATAGGTTGTATGTCCTGCGAAGTTTCATGTAAAAAAGAGCATAATCTTCCCGTCGGCCCCAGAAGAATGAGGGTTATACAGGTTGGTCCTTATTTTGTTAAAAAAGGGCAGTTAAAAACCGTTTATCTTCCGATGAACTGCTTTCACTGCGACGATGCGGCATGCGTAAAAGCCTGTCCGACCGGTTCTATGCAAAAAAGGGCGGACGGCATAGTTTTTAACGACCCAAATACATGTATAGGATGTAAATCATGTATACATGCCTGTCCTTTCGGTTCTCCCCAGTTTAACGAGGCAACCGGAAAGGTTACAAAATGCGATTATTGCAGGCACAGGATTGATGAGGGGCTTTTGCCTGCATGTGTTACGTTATGCTCGACGGATGCGCTGTGGTTTGGAAATATAAACAGGATATCCACAATCGACAGGGAGAAAACAGCCAGAAAATTAACCGAGCATTTCTTCGGGTTTATTACTCCTCATGCCGAGATGGGAACTTCTTCGACTAAAGATACGGATAATCCTGTAAAAGTCGGGTAATGTAAATATTCAAACCGCTTTGCTTTTGGGGTTGTAGTTACATATATTAAAATATATTGAAGTTTTTAAAAATACGGAGGATTGTTTATGGCAGATATATCAGCTGCAGGAACCATTTATAATGCGCCCATAAGAGTCGAATATATAAACGGGGACTTTGACAAAGCGCAAGAAATTATTAAACAAGCGAATATCCATATTTTAGGTCGAAACGTAGCAAGCGTAACGCCTTATCATGCAACAATATTCGTCGGTATCGGAGATGAAGGAAAAGCCTTAAGTTTGCTTAAAAAATCGGGTATTAAAACATATCCGGTTGAACCATACTTCTAGATTAGATAAAGTATGTATGATAAAACAGCCGGGAGCTTATTAAATATTGCCGGAGCAAATATTAAAAAAATAACCGCTTCGGAAAATATACTTGTAGAGGATAGCATAGGCAGAATTATATCGGAAGATATCATTGCCGGCAATAGCGTCCCTCCTTTCGTCAGGTCTGCCGTGGACGGGTTCGCTTTGATGTTTTCCGACTTTTCCGAAAAAAAGATAGAAACCTTTGAGATTACAAGCCGAATTACTGCCGGTTATTCAAAAGAAATTACCCCCTTAAACTCAGGGGAAGTTGCATTTGTCACTACCGGCGCCCCCATTCCTGCCAACGCCGACAGCGTAGTATTAATAGAAGACGTCTTAGAATTTTCAGACGGACAAATGGTATATAAAAAACCTGTAGAAAAAGGTTCTTATATATCGCCGGTTGGAGATGACATTAAAGCGGGCGAAATTTTATTTCAAAAAGGTCATAAGATAAGATTTTGCGATATTGCAGCTTTGTCCGGCATCGGCTTAAATTTTGTTTCCGTTTATAAAAAGCCGGTAATCGGAATATTATCCGGCGGAAATGAATTAACGCCTCCGGGAGAAAAGTTAAACGGCAACAAAATTTACGATATAAATACGACGGCGCTTAAATCTTTAGTTAAAGATGCAGGAGGGGTTCCTGAAGTTGTCGGAATAGTAGAAGATAAATTAGAAAAATTGGTAGAAATTTTAAAAAATGCGGATGATTCCGGTAAATACGACCTCTTGATTTCGACCGGCGGAACGGGTGCGAGTTTTTTAGTTTTAGAAAACAAAGATATTACTAATTTTTACGATATTGTTCCTTCCGCTATTGAAAAGACAGGCAGACTATTGTCTCACGGCGTTAAGCTAGTTCCAGGGAAACCCACTTCATTCGGGGTTCTAAACGGCGGAATGCCCATATTTGCGCTTGCGGGGTGGCCGTATTCCGTTCTTATAACTTTCGATCTTTTTATAAGACCGTCTATCCAGAAAATGACGAACGCCAAAAATATATATAAAAGATACCCTTTAGTTCAGGCGGTTTTGAAACATAGCGTTTCAAAGGAAGAAGGTACGAGAAAATATTTTCAGGTAAAATTAACAAAAGAAAACGGTTCTTTGTTCGCATCTGTAATACCGGCGCCTAAGCCGCCTTCCGCCGCAAGATCTTTAAGTCCTATGATACAGGCAGACGGCAGTTTTGTTATGGAAGAGGAAGCGGTCGTTATAGAGGCGGGGAGCATTATATCCGTCACGTTAAACGATTATGAAATTTTATATTAATTGCTTATGAAGCAGTATTTATTTAAAATATTTAACGATAAAGAATACGGATTTAACCATGAGAAATTTGAATTTAGAATTCCGTCTTTAAGAGTATCTTTGATAAGCAGATGCAATGAGCGCTGTTTTTACTGTCATAACGAAGGAATTTCCAAAAAAATGCCTTCGGTTATTCAAACCGGAGATATAATAAATACGATATATTTATTAAGGGAGTTCGGTCTTAAAAAAGTAAAATTTACGGGGGGAGAGCCCCTGCTGTTTAAAGATTTAAAAAATCTTTTATATAAAATAAAGCATATAGCCGACGTAAAACTGTTTATTACTACTAACGGCACACTAATTAAAAAAAGAATAAAAGATTTAAGCCCTAATATAATAAACAAAGTATCGGTTAGTCTCGATACTTTAGAACCGGACGTTTATAAATATATAACCGGCGAGAACTTGCTTGGAGAGGTTATTACCGGGCTTAATATGCTGAAAAGGAACGGATATAATGTAGAAATAAACAACCTTTTATTAAAAGGCTTAAACACAAGCAAAAAATGTTTAAACAATATGATAGACTATTGCGCAGAAAACGGGTTTGATTTACAGTTTATAGAAATGTCCGATAAAACAAGCAAGCCTTTTTATTCAAAATATTATGCAGACCCTTATAAAATATTGCAAAAAGGCGGTTTACATTTTAAGAAAGACAAATCAAACGACAGGCAGTTTTTTAAAATAAAAAGGTCTCAAATTACGCTTTGTAAGAATGTAAGCGATGTATGCGAATCTTCAAGAGAAAGGTGCGGCGGATTAAGGCTTTTGCCTAACGGCGTCCTTAAAAATTTTCTTTACTAATAACTTGAAAGGTTAAATATTATTTATTATTATGATTGTGGAGCTTATAGGCAAAGAAGCTGATTTAACCTTTGAATGTATGCATATAGTACCTGGGAAAGGGGACTGCTCGCGAATACATCCTCATTTTCATTATGTCGATGTGTTGGTTGACGGGGAGTTCGACGACAAAAGGAGGATAGTTCATTTATACAATTTAAAAGCAGTAATAAAAAGAATATGTTCTGCGTTTGAAGATAAAATTTTAGTAGCGGACTATCCTGAAAGTGTCCAGAGGATTACGGTAGAAGATTTGCATTACAGGATAGAGATAAACAACAAGCTTTATCTTATACCTAAAGCCGATATTTTTAAAATAAACAGTCCTTCTCTCAATGTGGAAGATTTAACGGTTTATTTTGCAAATGAACTTGCGCTAGATTTAAAAAATAAAGAAATGTTCAATTCATTAAATTATTTTGAGGTTACTCTAAGCGAAGGACATGGTCAGAGAGGAAAAATCAGAATAGACTTAAAATAATAATAATGAATACTATAAGTATAAGCTGTATTATACTTGCAGGCGGAGATTCTAAGAGATTTGGAGAGGATAAAATCTTTTTTAATTTTAACGGAAAATCTTTTCTGGAAAGGGCTTTAGACGCCGCAATGGAAATAGCCGACGATATCGTAATCTGCGTCACGGAAGAAGATAAGATAAAAGATTACCTTGCCGAAGCTGAAAACATTGCAGAAAAAAGAGCGGAAGCAGGTAAAAAAAGTTTAATGCCGAAGATAATTACAGATGATAAAAATTGCGGCTTTAAAGGTCCTTTAAAAGGAATTTACAGTTCTATTAAAATATTAAGAGGGAAATTGGCGCTTGTTATGGAGTGTGATGCTCCTTTTTTTAACTTTGATGCGGCAAGAGAGTTGATAAAAAAGCTGGAATCGGAAAAAGTTAGTGCCGTCGTTCCCATATGGCCCGATTCCACCGTCGAACCTCTCCTGGCATGTTATAAAATAAAAGAGACGAAACGTATTTTAGATATTTTTAATAATTATGCTTTAAATTTTAAGGAATATTTTTTATTTACCGATTCGGTCAATATTGCGCGACTTTTATCTTCCGTTTACTATTATGATATTTTCGATATGGTAAAAAAAAATCCGGGTTTGAAGGCGGAATCTTTTATAAATATAAATTCAAAAAAAGATTTAGAAAAATACGGACGCAATGAAAAAATATTTAACGAAGGCAGATCAAAAAGTGTTAAAATAAGAAAGGCGAATAGATTTTTCGATTTGAAAAAACCGGCGGATAAACCGTACGGCATACTTGCAAACGCATTGTACTATTGGTGGGTTTACGCCAAAACCGGCAATTTCATATACCTTAAAAAATCTTTCAAATATTTTAAAAAAGACGGTATAATGTATTACAATCACGAATTAAATTTTATGGGAGATAAAATTTTAAATATTTTACCGAATCCTTTAAATAAATAAACAAGAGGCTCTTATGCATAAAAATAATCTTACTAATTTAAAAGAAGATTTAAAGAAAAATCAGATGGAAATAATGCTTTATCCTTCTAAATGCGACGGTTGCGAAAATGAAGGGTTTGCAGCCTGCGTCAAGGCTTGCGAGACTCATATGAGCAAAAAATATGGGTCAAAATATACCGGCGCAAGGATTAATATAAAGAAAAAAGTCGACAAATTTTTTCCGGTAATATGTCGTAACTGCGAAGAAGCCCCGTGCGTCGATGCATGTATGCCCGGAGCGAGGTATAAAGATTTGGAATCGGGATGGACTATAACAAATTATAAAAAATGCGTGGGATGCTGGATGTGTGTTATGTCCTGTCCTTTCGGCGCAATAGAAATGGTAGGCAAGGATCATTTTGCATCGAAATGCGACGGATGTATAGATGAAAGCACTCCAAAATGTGTAGAGGCGTGCAAAAAAGGGGCGCTGAAAAGAGTAGGTATTAAGAACTATTCTTATGAAAGAAGACTTATGGTTGCGAAAAAAATCTACGGTCCATATATAAAATCAGTTACAAAGTGATAAAAAAGG